>JAAZMP010000090.1 GCA_012798755.1 Bacillota bacterium | reverse complement strand
TCCAGATCGCTACTGCTGCCAGAACGGCCGTAGAGGGCCAGGTTGCCACCCGCTACCGGACGGGCAGCGAGGAGATAGATGTGCGCGTGCGCTTGAGCGAGGCTGGGGGCACAGAGCTTTCGAAAGTGGAAAACATGCTCGTCGCCTCCCCTTTGGGACTGATGGTGCCCTTAGGCGAAATTGCGGAGATCCGGGAGGTACAGGCACCCAGCACTATCCGGCGCAGCGATCAGGTCAGGATGGTTTCCGTCAGTGCGCAATTGGCCGGGCGATCGCTTGGCGAAGTCATGCAGGAAGTGCAGGATACCATAACGAAAAATATTGCCCTGCCAACCGGATATATAGTGGATTATGGCGGCCAGTTTGAACTTATGAGCGAGTCCTTCATCGATCTTTTTAAGGCGCTGCTCATGGCCATAGTCTTGGTCTACATGGTTTTGGCGGCCCAGTTCGAATCACTTTTGCATCCTTTTGTGATCATGTTCTCCCTGCCGGTAGCGATTATTGGCGTCATCGTGGCTTTGGCTGTCACGGGAAATACATTAAATGTCGTCTCTTTTATCGGTATTATCATGCTGGCCGGTATCGTGGTGAACAATGCCATTGTTATGGTCGATTATATCAACCAACTGCGGCAGCGGGGTTTAAAGCGGGATGAAGCCATTCTCACAGCAGGCCCCATCAGACTAAGGCCGATTTTGATGACAGCGCTGACAACTATTTTAGCCATGGTTCCGTTGGCTGTCGGCATTGGCGAAGGCGCCGAACTGCAGTCATCTTTGGCCGTGGCGGTAATTGGCGGGCTGGCGACTTCCACCTTTTTGACCCTGTATTTTGTTCCCGTCGTTTACTCCTTGTTTGACGATCTAAGCGGTTTTAGGCAGAGGCGCAAACAACGCAGCAGCCGCAGTGTCGGCAAACCCTCTCCTAACTGATGGTGTGAACGTTGATCTATTTTAAATCATGTTATTTTACCGGTTAAAGGCAGTTGCCTAAACCTAAACGATAATGTAAGGTTTCCGGAAAGGCAGTTTGGTGGGGCAGCGGATTGTAGAAAGGTAGAAATATGAACAACAAACAAGTGTTAAACAAACGCCAGCGTATTATCAATGGTGCAATCGCAGTTTTTTCCCGCAAGGGTTTTTATAAAGCTACAATAGAAGAAATTGCTGAACAGGCCGATGTGGGTAAAGGCACTGTGTATGAATATTTCTCCAGTAAAAAAGAACTCTTCCAGGAAATGTTCCTTTATACCGAGGAAAAATATGAGGAGATGTTCCACCGGGGCTTGTCTGACGCAGTTATGTTTCAGGACAAATTACAGAAGATGTTTCAGATCACCATGCGGTTTTTGAACTGTCATAAAGAAATGGCCCAGATATTGCTTGCCGGCTACCCGCCGGTGGCCGAAGATATCCAAAAAGTGCTCATAGGAAAGAACCAGCAAAATATCACAAAAATATCCAAAATACTGGAAGAAGCAATCACCCGGCAGGAGATCCGCCCGGTAGATACCGGTGCCGCCGCTAAGGTGATCCTGGGAACGCTGTTTTTTGTCGGCGGCCAGGTCCTTTTTTCCGAGGATGAAAAGGAATCCGGCTTCAATCTGCTGGCGCAAAATGTGGTCGATATTATTTTGCAGGGCCTTTTATTGACGTAGAGTCTTATTGATATGCCGGAGCCCTTAAACGTAGAAGCCGGATACCCGCGGTTAATAATATCGGTTCAATGGATTTTTTTCAGGGCATAAAAAGACGGGGGCTTTTTTGCCCCCGTCCTGTTAATTGTCAGCCGTCAAATCATTTTGAACACGGGGGGAACACGGGGGGACGTACCTATTGTGTTGTTGACTGGTCATTTAAACTACCGCAGAAGGGACAAACAACTACCCTCCGGGAAGGCAGGCAATAAACGCGCTATCTGCAGGGCGGTGTTTTAGGTAGCACAATAGATTTCTTTGTTCACTGGCAGTGGTTTCCATTAACAGCTGAACTGTAAGCACCGGATGAACGGAAAGTTTCACCTCCGGCCCCGTGAAAAGGTGGACGTGAAAAAGTGGAGGTAAAATTCCCCCGCTCTACTTGACCCGCGTGTTCTCCAGCGCGGGATGCTAAAGGAATACAATAGACCCAGGTTGAAAACATGGGGGGGGGGAGAAGATGTTAAGGGACTTTTTGACGTTTATTAGAAGGGGAAATGTGCTCGATTTGGCTGTAGCGGTGATCATGGGAGGGGCCTTCGGTGGGATTGTCAGTTCTTTGGTTGAAGACATTATTATGCCTGTTATCGGGGTCATACTTCAGGGGATTGACTTTACGGGCCTCTCTTTAACTTTCGGTGAGGCCCGGCTGGCCTACGGTAATTTTGTCCAGGCAGTGGTCAATTTTTTAGTGATTGCCTTCGTTGTTTATTTGATGATCCGCTTCACTAAAAAATTAAAAAAAGAACCTGAACAGGCCCCTGCGGCCCCGCAACCCTCCCCGGAGGGGGAACTTCTAAAAGAAATAAGGGATATTTTAAGAAAATGGTAGTGCAGGGATACAAGGGGGAATACAAGGGGACGTACCTATTGTGCTGCTGTAAGTGTAAGTGGTAACTCCGTGAAGGAGGGGACACAAGGTGGATAACACGGTTACAGGGAAATGGTCATCCCAATTCTTAGGCCAAGGAACTCGTTTCGCTTAACAAATCTTTGAGCTTGATAATTCCAATAAATAGGAATTTCTAAGCAGGATTTGCCTTCCACATGTAGAAATAATGTAGAATGACAAGGGGTGCAGGCAGGATTACAAGGATCTGATAAAATTTCTACAGACAACAACAAGCATGGGAAAAACATGAGGGAGGCAAATATGGAAGAGATTAGCTTGCGGGAACTCATCGAAGTACTACTGAAAAGGAAACGGTTCATTGTTTGTATTACTCTGGCGGCTGTTCTTATAAGTGGTATTGTCAGCTTCTATGTCCTTTCCCCGGTTTATGAAGCTACAGAAGTCCTGAACATTCGCGGGGGAGAAAAGGCGGCTGCTCCCGAAATGACAGAACTCGATATGGATATGCTTTTGGAACAGCTTTCCAGGATTCCCTTATACGATATCGAAACCTATAGACAGCAGATCTTAAGCTACCCATTCCTGGAAGAATTGATTTCTTCACTGCAACATTTAAAAGGTACAACTCCTGCTACCTTAAGAAAATCCATAGTTGTCGAACAGGTTCCCGATACGAATTTGATGAAAATATCGGTTCGCAACAGGGATCCCGTTCTGGTTGCAGAAGTAGCTAATAAAATTTCGAAACTTTTCATTCAACAGAATAACGCTCATAACCAGGAACAGTTCGCCAAATTTACTTCTTTTCTCCTGGAACAGATGGAAGAAAAGCAAGAACAACTGGATGCAATTATGCGGGAATACAGGGATTTTTTAAAGCAGCCCCGAAGCCCGGCTCCGCCCGGTGCACGAGGATCATCCAGCATTATGGAAAACAATGGGGTGCTGCAGCAATCCAGCGAAGGCGATGAACTCAAAGAAGAACTCAATTTTAAAACAGCTTCGCTGACCGGTTATAAAACGGCCCTCATTGATTTAAAAATACGGCTTGCCACTACCAGGCAGGAAAAAGAATCCCTGGAAAGGCAGTTGCATGAAACAGCGCCGACTATCGTTACCGAAAGATCCCTTGTCGATGATTCCCTATTGTTGCAGGTTGCCGCTGCCAAAAGCGAAGGGGAAAATTTTGAACGTCTGGCTGGCCTGCAATTTCAAAGCGAAGAGGTTAACCCTGTCTACTTGGAGCTGGAAGCCGGGTTGAAAAATAAAAATGTCGAAATAGATGCTCTTAGCAAGGAAATGGAAAAAACAACTGAGGCCATAGTTTACCTGGAAAACGAACTAACAGGGTTGCGCGGGGAGTACCTGGAAAAATGGAGGGAACGGGAAGAGCTGGAAAAGGAAATAACCTACCTGGAATCCTCCCTGGAAAGGTTGGAAGATCGCTATGTGGAGCTACAAATGGTCTCCTCGCTGGCTCCTGAAAAGATTAGCTTCACCGTAGTTTCCCCTGCATACCCGCCGGAAAACCCCATAAAGCCCCGCAAAATGCTCAATATAGCTATCGCTGGGGTGCTGGGACTTATGGCAAGCGTTTTTATGGCCTTTTTCCTGTATTACTGGGAAACTTCCCAGGACGAAACTATGGCTAAGGGCAGTTCCTAAGTTTCCGCTATTCTATATAACAATATCATAACAATATCGGCTCAATGAATTTTTTTCAGGGTATAAAAAGACGGGGGCCTTTTTGCCCCCGTCCTGTTAATTGTCAGCCGTCAAATCATTTTGCCAATGGCCTCGGAAAGCTCCCTAATGCTCAGAGTCAGGCTTTCCATTTTCCCTTCGATGCGCACCAGTAGGTAGACACTAACGGCAATAGGAAAACCAAGGTTTGCAATGAGAGGAACTAACTCTTCCAATGGGCTTCACCTCCGGTAGATTTGTCGCCGCAGCCGTAGAAGCAACTGTCGCTGCAGAAAAACAGGCAGCTTTTTATTGCAGCAATTAGCTGTAGCAATTAAATGAAAACAGGGGAAGGAAGCACTCCCTCCCCTGTTCTGTGCATAACTTCCCTGGGATTTTCTAGAACACCAGGATAGTTTCCACTTCTCTGGATACTACCTCGGCTTTGGTTTTTTCAACGATGCTGCCGCCGCTACTCTGGAAAACATCGGTGCTGATGATAAGATCCATGGCGGAGTCAACATCTTCGCTGTCGAGGGGATCCTGAGGGTCGCCTACGGACATCGTCACGGATTTCCCCTCCTCGTTTCTAAAAATTAAGCGCAGAGTTTTTTCCATGTTATCCCTCCTTTCCATAAGTAAATTGCTGCTGTGAAGTTAGAGAAAACATTTCAAGGGTTCCCTACTCCTCGATAAGGATATGCTCGTTTATACGGCGCACTTCCTTAAGATCGTGTTGCTGCAGTCCTGCCAAGGCGTTGCCTACGGCAAAGACATCATCATCGGAAGCCATGGGCTTTACATTGGAGTACGAACGGCTCCTGTAGATGGGATTGCCTTCATCATCCTGTCCCACGGTAAGGCGCAGTTGCATGCGGGAACCCAGTGGATGGGTAATTACAGCCATTTTTGTAACCTCCTTTCTGGAAATCTTGGGCTGGTTTCTTCTGCAACCAACCTGAGCTTATCTTACTGCAAGATAGCATATATACAAACTTACGTTCGGGGCAAAAATAGTTCCTTTAGGACGTCTAAGGACATTACTTAGAAGT
>JAAZMP010000089.1 GCA_012798755.1 Bacillota bacterium | reverse complement strand
GCAGTTCGCTAAGTGAAAGAATCTTTTGGGGATCAAGCAGCAAAACGATCCTTTCTTTTGATTTACCCATTCCCTTTAAATGTTCGGATCTGATATCATCGGCAAATCCCCGATCAACCAGCTGTATATCTCCCGCACCAAAGCTCATGATATCTGAAACCCGGTCCACAATGCGGTTGCTGATAGCTTCGGCACCGAGAGGGCCGTCATCGGCAATAAGGGCAGCCGCCTCCGCCCTTGCCGTCTCATCAACTTCCAGAAGATCCAGCCCTTCTCCCTTCAAGTGTTGTACTCTGTAGCCCTGGCTTTTCAAAAGTTCGGTTCGGTTATGATGCGTTTTAAAGACTCATAGGCTAAAACAGATTTAGCCGGACCCGGTTAACACTCCTTCAAGGGCTGATGTTGGTTTGAGCTTCTTTTTTGTAAAGATCATCGGTTTTACTTAAGTATTTTATTTCATGCCATAACCAAACGCCGGTCAGCATAAAAGCTCCAATATCGGAAAATGCGGCTGCCCACCATATACCGTCCAAACCCAGGTAAAGAGGAAGGATAAGCAACAAAGGTATGAAAATAATGACCTGCCTTGACAGGCTCAATATGGTAGCCTGTACCGGTTTACCCACGGCTTGGAAATAGCCGGAACCAATAATTTGTAGGCCTATGAGGGGAAGGAACATGAAAAAGATCAGTATGGCATGCGTCCCCAGTCTGATTAGTTCCGGATTACGATTAAATAACCCAATCAATTCTGCAGGCCAAAGTTTAGCCATTATAAAACCGATAGTAACTATAACAGTTGCCACAGTAACGGCCAGTTTTAGGGTCGTTTTAACCCGCTCCAGTTTTTTGGCACCATAATTAAAACCTATAATTGGTTGCGCACCCTGGCTAATGCCAATAACCGGCATGACAAGCAGGGTGGCAATGCTCATGAGTATACCGATAGCTGCCAATGCCAGATCCCCCCCATAATGAACCAAACTGCGGTTGAGGATTAGGTTTTGGATGCTGCTGGTTACTTGCATGGCAAAAGCGGGAAAACCTACGGAGATAATCTTTTTTAATGTATCTTTTTCGGGCTTCAAATTTTCTAGCCGGATTTTGACCAAACTGCTCCCGGACAAAAAATAGTATAATACCCAGGCACTCGATACGGCATAGGATATCACTGTTGCAAAGGCCGCGCCTTTGACCCCCCAATGAAATATGAAAATAAAAATATAATCTAAAATGATATTCGTAACGGCCCCTATCAGCATGGTATACATTGCTGTTTTGGGGTTCCCTTCAGCACGAATAAAATTGTTCATTCCTATACCGAGGGCTACCAACACACTGCCAAGTAAAATTATTTTCATATAGTCTAACGCATAGGGCAGTACATCGACACTCGCCCCGAACAAGACTAACAGCGGCTCAATAAATATCAACCCTAGTATAGTCAGGGCAAACCCAATGATTAAGAATAGGCCCAGGGCATTACCGGCAATCTTTTCGGCTTCAGCCCCCTTGTCCTGCCCTAAACGAATGGATATCAGTGTTGTTGCTCCCATGCCAATTAACATGACTAAAGCCATCAAAAGTATTACAATCGGAAAGCTTACCGTAATTCCGGCTAAGGCTAATTCCCCCACACCGCGGCCTACAAAGATGCTGTCAACTATTGTATAGAAAGCGTGGACCAGCATACCGACTATAGCCGGCAGAGAAAATTTCAATAGTAGTCTTGGGATTCCTCCCTTGATCAACTGCTCAGATCTATCCATATTTTGCCCCCATTGAAGATATTTGCACCCCAGTAATGCAAACTATATCATAACACAAAAAAACCGATCGAAGACATGCAGGGACAGATGTATCTATGACATTATTACGATATTGAATGGACAAAATCATCCGCCCCTACCAAACCGCTTTTATAACCCTGGAACAAAATAATCATAAATTCCAGGCTTTTAAAATGGGGGAGGCGATCCTGCTGCTACAAAATTGTTTCCGGCCAAGCTCCATTTTCCAAGCCGGTGCTGTTTTGTGAAATATAATACAAATATAAAAGACGCCTTCGCGCCTGCTTGATACTTACTCACAAGAAGTTTCAGCCGTGGGTTACT
>JAAZMP010000088.1 GCA_012798755.1 Bacillota bacterium | reverse complement strand
GGTGATGAGCTTCAATTTACTGTAACATTTCCTTATGCCATTCCTGGTTTTGTAGGGTTGAAAATAGAAAAGGAGGAAAATGATGAAAAGAAAATAATCGTGGATGAGCGTTATAAAAGTAGTGGAGGAGGGGAAGTGGTAACCTTTACAGTTGATAATGAGGAATTTGATGAAAATGATACTTATTTTATAACCATAACCCACAGTGTTGAGGGGGATAGTAAATCCTTGGTAATTAACAGTAATGATGTTTCATGATCAGATTCACCTGATGAAGAAGTATACACATTCTCAGAAACCCCATAAAAACAGAAACAAACAAAAATGGTTTCTGATTCCACTGCCCCGGTGCCATTTTACAGACAGTTCATGGCTAAGCAGTATATCGGAATAGCGGTCCGGGGGTAGGCCGTGGCGGAAAACGTTGCCTTAAAACTATATAAATGAAGGAGCGTTTAACGATGAGCTGTTCGAGTCAGGCTTAGCACAGTGGAATCATGACTGGTTTTTAGCGTTGCTTGCCTTTTTCTTCTGCCTGCCCGGGGGCCTGCGGGTTACTACCTTCCCGCGGGCCCCTTTTTGGGTATTTTTTTATGCTGATTACATCGACAACGATTTTAAAACACGCTGCAAAGAACAGGGCTGGTTTTAAGGCCATGCCGCGGGCAGTAAACGGTATGCCCAAAAGCCGGCTGGCAGTATTGCCAAAGAAGCGATCAAAAATATAAGGGTATAGTCCCAGCAAGCGAGCAGATGTTTATTAATCAGAACACCCAGGCCTCCTACCTATAAACATATTTAAGGAGGCTGGTGGCTGGCTATGTTCCCTTGTTTGGACAGGCCAACAATATGGGAAAAATAATCAGCTCTTCTCCCTCAAAAAAATTAAATGCTCTTATTATGCCTGTTTGTATTTTTTAGTAGATCTTTAAAATCATCTATCTCCAAAATTAAAGAGAGGCAGCAACCGGCGATCAATCCCCAAAAAGCCGAACTGATATTAAAAAATGTTACATTTGATACGGTTACCAAAAAAGCCATAAGAGCGCCCAGGGTGAACTTGCTGCTAAAAGCACTTTTAAAAGCATCCTGTAGGACGCTCAATAAAACAAGCCCCCCTAAAATGGTAATAAGATTTGACGGTATCATCAAGGCAAACTTGATGGCAGCCGGAGATAATAATGCGGCCAGCATAATGATAATGCCTAAATAAAGGCTGCCTATGTAGCGGGCCTGTTTTTTGCCCGATGTATTCAAAATGGCACTTACCGGTCCGGTTAAGCAGGCAGGCACACTGCCTAAAAGACCCATAATTATTGTTCCCAGCCCGCAAGCCAGGGTCATTACATTTATAGGGGGTTCATATCCCTCATTTCTTAAAATAGCTATTCCCTGGGTATTTTGGATGCCAATAACGGAGATCGTAAGCGGAAAAACCAGCTCTAAAATGGCCTTCAAGTTAAATTCCGGCCAATAAACAGCGGGTTTGATGATAAATGAATCGAGCGGTGCAATATCAAAATCGCTACGGAAATAAAGTATAAGAAAGCCAATTATGGCGGAAATGAGAATGGGAGGCGGCTTCCGGGTGGTTTTGCTTGCAGAGATTACAAAGAAGGAGACAACTGTAATTGCAGCCAGCCAGGGATCTATGGCAAATGTAGAAACCATTTTCAAACAAAAAGGCAAAAAAACACCGGCGATCATGCCCATTATGATTGGGACGGGAATAAGCTCCATACCTTTTCTGGTCATTCCGGTCAAACTTCTGGTCATTCCGGTCAAACTAAGCAGCGTTATTAAAACACCTGTCACCAAATAGGCGCCAACCACCTGGGGAAAACTTAAATGTTGTAGCGATACGCCCACGATTGCCGCTGCAGGTAGTGACCAGGCAATGGAGATGGGTTGCCTGTAAAGCAGGGATAAAGCAATGGAAAATATCCCACCTAAACCATAACCGGCGAAAAACCAAGAAATCATTTTTTGATCGCTTAGGCCGCCTATTTGGGCCGCGCTCAGTAAAATGGCAATAGGCCCTGTATACATAAAAAGAAAAGCAATAAAAGCATTGCTGAAATAGTTGAGCTCATTGTTTTTTAATATAGACTTAAAAGAGGGGATTTTGCCGGGTAATTTTTCAAACATCATAGATTCCTTTCGAGGCAGGTACTTAACACCCTGACAACAGTATAATAATATTTGCTGTATTGAAACAACAGAACATCATTAATGCTGGTATCCTCCGAAAATACCGGCACTTACCGGGCCTTTGTATGTGTTTTTCTCAGCAGTTATTATATTTTATCATTTTAAAAGTTTGCTATAGGTTAAATTATACTATGACTTTCATAATATGTGCAAGAATTTTCAGCAAATGTTGTAGTTTTTTTAAAATAAAGTAATCTTTCCCATGGAACATGTTATAGATCCGCCGCAAGGCGACTCGATATTTAATGGAAAGATAGGCCAATAGGCCATGGCTTTTCCCCATAGCAAACACAACTTCCCCGGGATTTAGCACATGGTTTTTAAGTAATCAGCCTGCCGTTGCGGTAGGCCCGTAAGTATTTACCACAGTATGGGTCCCGCCCCATAAAAGCCTTGGTGGTAAGCAGTGAACTTATCACTGTATCATCCAAAGGATCCATAATAGCAGAATCCAGCCCTTCCCACATGGCCAGGGCTAAAAAGGTTCTGTTAAGAAGTTTCCTTTGGGGTAAACCATGCGAAATGTTGCTTAACCCGATAGTTGTTTTTACACCCAGTTCTTTTTTAAATAAACGAAGGGTTTGAAGGGTCACTTTTCCACTTTCATTGTCCACCGCTAAAGGGAGGGCAAGGGGATCAAAGTAGAGATTTTCAGGGGGGAAGCTTTCTTTTTGGGCCACTTTAAGGATCTCTCCACCAATTTTTAAACGCGTATCCGTATCCTTGGGTATCCCGGCATCCGATACCGGAAGAACGATAACAAGGCATTCGTGTTCCGCGGCCAATTTTAAAAAAGGCTCCAGCCTGCCTTCTTCAGCATTGACTGAGTTTACCATAGCCCCGGGGCCATGGGCTTTTAAACCTGCCTTGAGCACTTTTTCGTTTGTCGTATCGATGCATAAAGGTTTTTGGGTTACCTCGCGTACCAGCTTTACAGCCCAGTCCATGGAGTCTGCTTCCCGGCCTTCGCCTGTGGCAACATTTATATCAATGTAATGAGCACCGGCCTCGTCCTGCTTACGTGCCAATTCCTGCAGTAAAAGGGCATCTTGGTTTATTACCGCTTTCTTTACAGACTGGCGTGCAGCGTTAATCAACTCTCCAATGACTAGCATTCAAATTCAACTCCTTCTGTAAATGTTTAATAAATGTTGATAGTTAATAAATAATTCCTTATTTAGCTGCAATCTCCTGCTGGAGAAACTGCTAAAAAATATTTGCTGCTTAGGACAAACACAAACAAAAGCTTCTCTGGTAAGCATAAGATTATCGAATAACATAACTGAGTAGTTACATATTTTAGGGCAAGCAGGCTTATCTTTGGGGCTTGGTGCAACCGTTAATTAAAACCAATCAGCAGATAGCAGGTTATCACCGTGCACCCTACAATAAGGCCTAAAAAATAGGCGGACGCCTGGTCCGCCTATTATGAGCCATTCTTTCCGCTACCAAGCTGTTATTTGTATACCCCGTATTCTTTGCTGAAATCAAACATTGCCTTGATGTTTTCGGCACTTCCTTCATCAAAAAAGGCACCATTGCTTAGTATGAAACCACCGTCTTGGCCTATGGTATCTATCAGTTTTTTGCAATAATCCCTGACTTCATCGGGTGTAGCCAGTTGCAGCAGTGAAGAAGAAACGTTGCCGGTCAGGCAGGCCTTCTTGCCAATGGTTTCTTTGACTTTTGCTATATCAGATTGATCAACCATCCATAATGTCTTGCCTTCCGGGATGTCCTGCATAATTTCCAAACGCGAATTCCAAAAGCCTTCAAGGGCGGGAAACGGTATGCAGCCGCCTTCGACCAGTCCTTCGATGACCTGTTTCAGGGTAGGCCAGTAGAATTTCTTAAATTGTTCGTCCGATAGGAACCCGTCTGCACCCTTGTGCAGTGGGATAAAAATGAGCGGGTTGCCCGTTTGTTGCATACTGCTTATACCCATGGAAATCATGATTGGAACCTGCTGTTCCAATGCCTTGAGAAGCTTTTCGGGCTGGCGGTACATATCCACCATTATCCCGCGGGTGCCCCTGAGTGTATCACCGAGCACGTCAAACGGTGCCTTGCTGTACCCGCCCAGGATTGTCGGATAGCCTAAAGCTCTCAGTTCAGCATCGCAGGCGCCCATAGTGCCGGCCCATTTCATGGCCTCCGCTCCGGCTTCAAAAAGTTTTTTGTAGGTTTCCTGCACAGGTGGTAGCCCGAAGGGAATAAAGTTAAAGGCCACGCCGTACATTTCAAGTATGCCTGTAAACGGTGGCAGCATTGCAAATCCCTGGAGTGATCCGTATGCACGCGGCAAATAAAAATTACGGAAATAAAAAGAGGGATCCATAAGCAGCAGATCGTATTCATCTTCTTTCATGTATTCCTTTTCGATGTACTGGTAGCCATGCTCCGGTGCGACTCCATGCCCGGGCCAAGCATACAGTTTGTAGTCAAGAAGTTCATAAAATCTTCCTGGGCCGGGGCCGGTAGCTCCAATGTGCATGTCCGGTTCAAATTCCAACATATATTTTTTAAATGCCGAAACACATAAATCATAATCATACATGGCATCTCTAGGAGTTACCCCGGCGAAATGATAAGGGAACATACTAGGAAATAATGTAACCGGAACCCTATCCGGGGTTTTTTTCATTTGGATAGCATCTTTTATTCTCGTCACGTTGGCCTTATATTTAGCCCCTGCTTCAGCGTTTTGAAATTTAACTTCATTTCCTTCAGGGTCTTTCGGCACAAGCAGTTTTTGAAACTGGACCTCCTGCTTTTCAGAAGCAGTCAGGTCTTCCCATTTTTTTTCCATTTTCTTCAACCTCCTATCCATTGTTTTGCTAGTTTAACGGCCTCCATTGCATCTAAGCCGTAAGCATCTGCGCCGGCAAAATCTTTCACGCGCCCGTCAATCTGGCCGCCGCCAATCATCACCTTGACTTTGTTGCGAAGTCCGATTGCTTCGAGGCCTTCAACAGTTTTTTTCATAGCCTCAAAAGATAGGGTTAAAAATCCGCTCAAGCCGACAACAGATGCATTGGTTTCTTTGACCTTGTCCACAATAGTTTGAACGGGGACATCTACCCCGAGATCATACACATCGAACCCGTTCACATCCAATAAAAACACGACTAAGTCTTTGCCGATGTCATGGATATCGCCTTCTACTGTCGCAATAACAACTTTACCCAGTTTTTTGGACTTGGTGTCCCGCACTTCCTTAAGCTTGGATTCCAGCAGCGCCGCAACGCCTTTCATAATTTCTCCCGAATAAATTAAATCAGGGATAAAATATTCTCCGCTTGAAAACCTCTGCCCCACAATATTCATTCCTTCTTTAGCTTCATCTAAAAGTCTTGCAGGATCTACACCTTTTTCCAAGGCCCCTTCCACATACTTCTTTGTTTCGTCTTCCTTTAAATCCGACAACAATTGTACCAGCGTTACCGACAATACTAAAACCTCCCTATTACAATATAGTTGTAATCAATCAGCAGCAAAATAGCTGCTAAAAACACCAGATTTGACAGTTAACATAATATAGTTGATTCGCTGCTCTAAGCACTAAGCATACGTGCGCCAAAGGGAAGATGGTTTCGCTTGTATCTTCTTTTCTGCCGCTTAATAAACAAACCCCAGAAGGTTTGCCAAATAATTGAAACTCGTTTGAGTATTACGTACATTATATATTTGTATGCAAAATTTTGCAACCAACGTGGTAGCATAACAGCAACTGATCCCTGGAAATGTTTTAGTATTCTTGTTATAATTATTTTGAGTTCAAAGGAATGGGCAAATCAAAATTCCAATTTATTTCCCCCGGGATGTGTTGTATGGGGATATGTATTTTTGATTAAAAATAAGTATGTTATAGTTGCAGGTGACACGGGGACGGTTCTCTGACACCTTCCAGCCTGCTATCTCCAGACCATTTTTTTTTACCAACCCCAAGGTGTCAGAAAACCGTCTCCCTGTCACCTTTGTCATCGAAAACCTTCTCCCTTGTCATCTTACTAAGCTATCATGGCTATCATGCTAACAGGAGGTATGGTTTTGCGTTATACACCAAAATCCGAATTGGACAAGAGAATTGCCAGATTACAGGAAAATTTGAAACGGGAAAAGATCGATGGTGCCGTGATTGTCCAAAATGCCGACCTTTTTTATTTTACAGGGACTATTCAGCGTTCACATTTATTCGTCCCTCAGGAGGGGCGGCCGGTGCTGCTTGTCAAAAGATCCTTGGAACGGGCCAAAGAAGAATCCCGCCTGGAGGATATTGTTAAAGTGGACAGCTTTAGGGAGATAATACCCGTTTTACAATCTTATGGTTATGGTTCTTTTGAAACCTTGGGCTTTGAGCTGGATGTGCTGCCAGCCAACCATTATTTGCGTTATCAACAGCTGTTTGAACCGGCCAAGATTGTCGATATCGGTATGCTCATACGTACTGTGCGCATGGTCAAATCACCTTACGAGATCGAGATTCTAAAAGATGTGGCGCAACTGCATCGGGAAGTATATTCTTTTATTAAGGATAATCTACGGGAAGGTATGACTGAACTGGAACTTTCTGCAATGATTGCCGCTTTTTCACGACGGAAAAGCCATCCCGGTTATATGAGGGTGCGGGGTTTTAACGAGGAGTTATTTTACATTCACCTGCTGTCCGGTGATAACACTGATCCCAGCTATTTTGACGGTTCTGTCGGCGGAAAGGGGGTTTGCCCCTCATTTGCGCAAGGTTCCTGCGACAGGGTGATCGGCAAAAATGAGCCGGTGTTGGTTGATTTTGATTTTATTTATGATGGATACATGTTGGACCAGACCAGGGTATTTTGTCTAGGCGAGCTTCCGGATCACTTGGCCAAAGCTCATGCAACAGCGGTAGATATTCTAAAGGATCTGGAAGATATGGCTAAACCGGGAGTGACCTGTGACAAGCTTTACGATCGGGCTATGCAATTGGCCGGAAAAAGTGCATTTAAAGAACACTTTTTAGGATTTCCCGATCCGGTGTCTTTTATTGGGCATGGTATTGGCATTGAACTGGACGAACTTCCAGTGATAGCCCCCGGGTTTGATATTCCGTTGGAGGAGGGAATTGTTTTTGCCCTGGAACCAAAGTTTGTTTTTCCTGACGGTGCCGTAGGGGTGGAAAACAGTTATCTGGTGACAGAGGATGGGTTGGAAAATTTGACTGTTTTCGAGGAAGGAATTATCTATATTTAGGGCAGTGTTGGGGGCAGTATTAAAAATACTATTTACTGAAGAAGGTGTCTGAAATGCGTTTTGTTATTGTAGCCGGTACGCCCTCATCGGGTAAGACTTCGGTGATGATCCATACGATTCGCCATCTTTTAAAGGACGATCTTGCGGTTGCCGTTTGTAAGATTGACTGCCTGCAGACCTCTGATGATGAAAGGTATGGCCGCTTGGGGATACCGGTAGCTATAGGATTAAGTGATTATATCTGCCCGGATCATTTTTATGTTGCCAACCTGGAAGAGATCGAAAACTGGGCCAGGAAGCAGGAAGCTGATCTTTTGGTTCTGGAAACAGCCGGCTTGTGCCACCGTTGTGCGCCGGCGGTGTATGGCTGCCTCTCTATTTGTGTTATCGACAATTTGATTGGTATTGATACACCCAAAAAAGTTGGGCCCATGTTGGATACGGCGGATATTGTTGTTATTACCAAGGGCGATATCGTATCACAGGCGGAAAGAGAAGTATTCCGTTACAAGGTTGCGGAGGTCAACCCCTTGGCCCGGGTTATGGACATTAACGGTCTTACGGGCCAGGGTGCGCTTTCTTTAAAAAACGAAATACTTAAATCTCACGACTTGAACGAAATTGCCGGCAAAGAATTGAAATATCCTATGCCCGCAGCCATTTGTTCTTACTGTGCCGGGGAAACTATTATCGGAAAGAGCTATCAGATGGGCAATGTTAAAAAAGTTGACTTTGGGGGAACGGAATGATGTTGGAAAAAATAACTATTTTAGGCGGCAAGGACAAGGACGGCATCCCGGAAAAAATTCAGCGGTTGGATGTCCGGGCGGGCGAGGTGCTGGCGGTGGTGGGGCCGACCGGTTCCGGTAAATCACAGCTTATCGCCGATGTCGAGCAATATGTTGAGGAGGAAACATTGACCGGCAGAAGTGTTTTGATCGATGATCAGCCTGCGGACAAAAATGATAATAAAGGGTTGTCGCGTTACCTGGTGGCTCAGGTCTCCCAAAACATGAATTTTGTCATCGACATGTCTATGGAAGAATTTCTTTTAATGCATGCAGAAGTACGGGCCATCAAAAACCCCCGCCAAACAATTAAGGATGTGCTTTCCATTACTAACGAGCTGTCCGGGGAGCCGGTTTCTTTATCGGTGAACCTGACGCAGCTTAGCGGGGGCCAATCCCGGGCCTTGATGGTGGCCGATGTGGCACTTATAAGCAATTCGCCGGTAGTTTTGATCGATGAGATCGAAAATGCCGGGATAGATCGCCTGCAGGCCCTGCAGATTTTGACGGGCCAGGGTAAGATCGTGCTGGTTGTTTCCCATGATCCGACTTTAATATTGCTGGCCGGAAAAAGGGTGATCATGAAAAACGGCGGTATGCACAAAGTGCTTGTGACCACGCCGGAAGAAGAAAATATATCAAAGGATCTGATTAAAATAGACAAAAAATTTGCCCACTTAAGGGAACAATTAAGAAATGGAAACAGTATCGGTGCTGAAAAGCTTAAAAAGGAGGAATTTACAGCATGGCCAAAGTTTTAGTGCATTGCCCGCTGAATATCAGCAGAACCCTGGAGGAGATGCTTAAAGGGCATTGCCAAAAGGTGGAAGATAGGCTGGGAACACGAGTGGAGCTGGAGACCCAACCCCATCGCCCGTTGGAAAAGGGTTTGTTTGAAAAATACATAGAGGAAGGAAATTTGCCGGAGCTGGTTATCGGCCATGTCAATGATTTTGCCGATCTGCCCGAAGGTTACCTGGAGGAGCATTTCCTGCCGCTTCCCGGCCGTTGGCCCCTACGGAAGGAACTGATGGAGGCCGGTTTTTTGGATCCGCGAGGATATTTTAATCCCTTTGTAGTGATCCCTTTTGCTATGTTTTATAATACAAATTTGCTGGACGAGGGGGAACTTCCTACCACCTGGGAAGAGCTTCTGGAGGTGCGCTGGCGGGAAAAGATTCTCATGCCTGACGATTACCGGGTGGTATCTAAAGTGATCCTTACTTTCATGGAAGCGCATTACCCGGAAAGGTTTCCCGATTTCCAAAAGAACGTGATACATGAAGGTGCTCCGATCGATGTCGTCAATAATGTGGACGAAGGGAACTACGCCATTGGGATCACCAACATAGCCTTTGCCCGCATTTCCCGCCACAAAAATACCCGCCTTATCTGGCCGAAAGATGGGCTTTTCTGCATGCCGCAGGTAATGGTTTGGAACAAAAATTCGCCCGAAAGCCTGCTGGAAATTGGGGATTATCTCATGTCTGATGAGGTTCAGGATTATTTGGCGCTCCAAGCATTTGTTCCTGCCTCCCCGGATGTAGCTATTCCCAAGCTTCTGGCCGAAAATGATTTTAGTTTGCGTTGGGAAGGTTGGGAACATTACCTTAGCGTTGTCAAAGGTGCCAAGATGTAGCGCACTTTAAGGGTTTGGAAAAAACTGCATTAGGAGCTATTTTATTTTGATTTTACCGCATTAATGCTATTTTTTAAATTGAGTTATAAAACTATATGTATAATGGCCATAGCAGCAAAAAAATATAGCAGCAATGGAAAAATGCCATTAATATCGTAAATTTCCGAAAATGGGGGGAGTTTTACTCGTGTCCAAGCCTACCTATAGGAGTTTAAGGCCTGTTTATCCTTTGATTGCGCAGCAGCTTTTGGATGATTACCGGATCAATTCCGGAAAATGCGTTGATCTGGGAACAGGTCATGGTTACCTGGGGATCGAATTGGCCAAAATTACATCATTGGAAATATACTTTGTGGATCTGGATCCGGAGGTTTTGAACAAAGCCAGGGAAAATGTAGCCCTGGATAAATTGGACAATGTTGTCCATTTTGTGAATGCAGATGTGGCGGCACTTCCTTTTGCAGATAATTTTGCAGAACTGGTGATTAGCCGGGGATCGCTTTGGTTTTGGGAGGATCAGGTTAAGGGGCTTCAGGAGGCAAACCGCATTTTAAAACCGGGGGGCGTGGCTTTCATTGGCGGAGGGCTGGGTCGTTATACCCCGCCAACCATGCGCCAACGGCTGCAGGGGTTGGGGCGCAAAAAAATGGAGAAAAAAGGCCACACAGGCTTTCTCAGGGGAGCCAAATTAGAAGAGTTGGTTAAAAAAACGGGAATTGCAAATTACCGCCTTATCTCTGATGTGGAGGGCGAACCCGGTCATTGGATTGAGATCAAAAAGTAGGGGCACCACGGTTAATAAGTTTTTTATAGGCTAAAATATTTGACTTTTACATTCTAAATTTTTAAAATAGGTTCAAGGGTATTTGGAAAATAATAAAACGCAGATACATATAAAAGTGTAAACGGGGGTGTTTGAATAAGTTATATTGGGGAAAAGCTATTACTGTTACCAATAAAGATCCAGGTACACTGACTATAATTTAAGGAGATGAATTTTCGATGTGTATGATCACTATTTACAAGGATAGCATTAAGGACGAGAATAAGTTAGCGGAAAATGTGTCCAGGTATTCGCTGGATCTGGATACGGGAAAACTTATCGCCTATCAGATGCTAAAAGAACCGCAGGAATTTGAAATTACCAAAGGCATAAGTTGGGAAGAAAGCAGCGACACCATGGTGATTGTCTAAACACGGCTTTTTTCCGCCACAACCTTTGCCTGTAAAGGCAGCATGGAAAAAGCCCGAATCTGGTTTGGTATAGCTGGGGTTAAGCTCAGCCGGGGTTGTTACCTTGGCTGGGCTTTATATTTTGAGTCGGGTTTACCCGGTTTGGTGACTGAAGCCGGTTTAAATCTTCTTCAGGATTTCTTTCGTTCTGCTCGTTCCGATCCTGTTTGCACCGGCCTCAACCATTTGTTCCAGAACTTCAAGATAAGCAATGCCACCTGCGGCTTTTACGCCAAAATTTTCACCGACGGTTTTGCGCAGCAAAGCGACATCGGCGATGGTAGCCCCGCCAGAACCAAACCCGGTCGAAGTTTTAACAAACTTGGCACCTGCGGCAACCGCTATTTTACAGGCCGTAATTTTTTCTTCATGTGTTAAATAGCATGTTTCCAAAATGACTTTGAGTAGGGCAGGAGTGGCGCCGGCTACAGTTTGGATCTCTTCTTGCAGCTCCTTATAGCGCCCGGATTTTAGGTTTCCGATATGCAGAACCATATCCAGCTCCGAGGCACCTTTTTTAAATGCTTCTTCGGCCTCTTTAGCTTTCAGCAAAGTTGTTTGCCGGCCCAAAGGAAACCCTACCACGGCACAGACGCCTGTACTGCTGCCCTCCAGCACTTCAGAGGCCAGCGGCACATCTGCCAAATGGACGCAGGCGGCAAAACATCTTTTTTGGCGGGCCAGGACAAGTCCTTCTATGATCTGTTCGTGCGTGAGATCCGGTGCCAAAAGAGCATGGTCGATCAAACGAGCTGGAGAAGTTTTTTCAACTGGCATTTGTTACCCGGTTGCGTGAGCCCGTGCCTAAATAATTTCAAACAAGAAAAGGCAGTTTGTGTTTATATGTTATATGTGAAAAATTTCTGCTGATTTTTCCTTTATTTTGCACGAGCGTTTTTGATACCGGGTTGCACCTCCTTTCTAGAAATTGTTCTGCATAGTTAAGTATGCTCTCTGGGCATTTGCGATATAGCAGGGATGGCCAACTATGATCTTCGCTTAAGGTTAAAAAACCCTTCTTTTGCTGTTTTTTTATTTTACTTAGCAAAAAGAAGCAAGTCCCGGCAAATTCCAGTTTTTACAGGATCTGGCTTAAAAATTCTTTTGTGCGGGGAGCACTGGGTTGATAGAAGACCTGCTCCGGCGGCCCTTCTTCTACAATAACACCTTCATCAAGAAAAACAACCCGATCTGCGGCTTCCCGGGCAAAACCCATTTCGTGAGAAACAACGACCATGGTCATTCCGTCTTCGGCAAGCTCTTTCATCACGTTTAGCACTTCTTTGATCATTTCCGGGTCCAAGGCCGAGGTGGGTTCGTCAAAAAGCATAACCTTGGGCTGCATGGCCAGTGCACGGGCGATAGCCACTCTTTGCTGCTGGCCTCCGGAAAGATGGCGCGGGTAAGCCTTTTCTTTTTCCCGCAATCCTACCCTTTCCAGTTGTGCCAGGGCCAGCTTGCGGGCTTCCTGAGGGGCTGCTTTTTTAACCTTTAAAGGCGCCAAGCTGATATTTTCCAGTGCTGTTTTGTGGGGAAAAAGGTTGAAATGTTGGAAAACCATTCCTACGTTTTGCCGGACGAGGTTCAGGTTTACCCCGGGGGTGCAAATATTAACCCCATCTACAGTGATCTCCCCTTTTTGCGGTATTTCCAAAAGGTTGAGGCAACGCAAAAAAGTACTTTTCCCTGAACCACTGGCCCCTATGATTACTACCACTTCTCCTTTTTCGATTGTAGTGGTAATGCCGCGTAAGACCTCTAGCTTGCCAAAACTTTTATATAGATCTTTGACCTTAATCACTGACCTGCAGCCTCCTTTCCAGGTAACCTAAGATTTTAGAAAGGGTATAGGTTATTACGAAGTAAACCAGGGCGATGAAAGTGAAGATCTCAAAATCCTGGTAGGTCCTGGTGCGAATATGTTCCCCGGCTCTCATAAGTTCTGTTAAAGCAATGACTGAAAGCAAGGAAGAATCTTTTATTAACATGATCAGTTCGTTAACCAGTGGGGGGATAACCCGCCTGAAAGCTTGGGGCAAAATGACGTGGATCATGGCCATTGTCCCGCTCATGCCCAGGGAACGGGCCGCCTCCATCTGTCCTTTGTCGATGGACTGTATCCCGGCTCGCACAATTTCAGCCACATAGGCACCGCTGTTTATGGAAAGCCCAATAGCTGCCGCGGCCCGGCGATCAAGATCGATACCCAGCTGGGGCAAACCGTAGTAAAGTATAAAAAGTTGGACTAAAAGCGGTGTGCCGCGAATAAATTCGATGTAGGCCCCTGAAATCAATTTTAATATATGATAACGCGAAAGACGGGCCAGCGCGACCGTTGACCCAATACAGAAACCCATTGTTACAGCAAGAGAAGAGATGCGCAATGTTTCTCGTAAGCCCAGCATCAGGAAGGGCCAGTTGTTAATAATTACGGTATAATCCAGGGATTTCATGGAGTAACACCTCCGGGGTTTATACTGATGGGGCACAAGTGATGTAGCAATTTCGTCCAGAAAGGACAAGCAAAAAAACCTGTAAAGATCTATCAATTAAGAGGCTGGCTCGCCCTAATTAGGATGTTGGTGCTCGTTTTGCATTGCCAAACATTATGCTTGTTGTATATATTTTGTTATAGCAAAGGTTTTGCCTGCTCGCCAGGTATTTTAACCATAGCAAAGGCAAAGCGTTAAACGCTTTGCCTTTAGGCTGCACTGTTTTTGAAGCCGGAGAAAACTATCCACTGTGACCGTAACCGCTGGTTACTATGGTATTGAAATGTTATTACGGATCTGCTGCAAGATAATATTTTGCTTAAACACTCCAAAAAATTCCCTGCATTTCTCCAACTTCAGCAAGGTTAAAACCACTTATTGATAAATTCGTCGAACTTACCGCTTTCTTTTAGATCAGCCAAAACCCTGTCGACTTCTTCTAATAGTTCCGGATTTTCCTTGCTCACGGCGATACCGAAATATTCTTCGGTGAAGACCCCGCCAACTGTTTTGCAGCCGCCCTTAATTTCAATGTAACGTTCGGCGACCGGAACATCGATGATGATGGCATCGACGCGCTTGTTGGCCAGATCCAAAAAGCCTTCGTTGATTTTATTATACTGACGAATATTTTCTACTGGGAAGCGTTCTTCTGCTTCCATATCCCCAGTCGTTCCCAGTTGGACGGCAACGATTTTGCCATCCAGGTCATCGACGCTTTTGATCTCTTCTTCATCTTCCCTAACTACAACTGTTTGACCTGCAAAATGGTAGGGTTCGGAAAAGTCCACCTCTAACAGGCGTTCGTCCGTAATGGTGATGCCGGCAACAGCAATATCGATTCTATTGGAGTTTAGGGCTTGGGTCAGGCCGCCAAATTCCATGTCCTCAATAACTAACTCTTTGCCGAGGGCTTCGGCGATGGCTTTGGCAATATCTACATCAAAACCATCTACCTCGTTATCCTCGTTGCGAAACTCAAAAGGAGGAAAATCTGCATTGGTTCCCATCACCAGCTTGTCCGCTTCTTTGGGCCCGGCGCAACCTGAGGTAACGACTAAGGCAAAAATAGTGCAACATAGAACGGCATAAATAAAAAACTTCTTCATTTGGTTCCCCTCTCTTTGTTGATGGTAGTTTTCAAATATTATACCATAATAATTTGCTTTGGGGGGAAGTTTAAATATTTTTTGTAGTTGCCGATAAAATGATAGAGGAGGAAAAAACCGGCAAACGACTATAATATTTCCCCGGTAATATGATAATAGAAAAAAGGCAGGAGGCGTGGAGATGGTGTTCTCCCGGCATAACTACAATCATATAATTGATTTCATAAGAAAAACCCGTTCAGCCATCCGGAGGGTCTTGGGGGATATTTTACAAAACCAAGGCAGTTTTCTAACCATTTCGCCGGTGGGTGATATTGCTCCGGTAATTTCGCCCGGGTATAAGCGACTGTTTTCTTCGATCCGTCTTTTTACCCCATCCAAAATTTTAATACCTGCATTGTTCGTGTTCTTCCTTTTTATGTTGAATGGAAGTGTTTCTGTCACTGAGGCTGCGAGTACTGTTTTCCATATAGATTCCGCCTATGGAGTGAAAAAAGATTCTACCGTCATCATTGATGTTTTCATCGAAAATCCCCATGACCTTTGGGGCTGCTATTTTGAACTGGAATATGATCCGCATATTGTATCGGCTGCGCATGTGATCAGGGGAAAACTTTCTTCAGGCTACAAAACCTTTGATCCTGATTTAAACGCTGCGGATGAGGGCCGCATATCTGTTTTGTGGTCGAACGATTCCGGCAATGTTTTATCCGATGATGGGGTATTATGCCGCATTTATTTTACGGTGGAAGAAGAAGGAAGCACGGTTCTGGCCGTAAGAAAACTGGACTTATTTGATAGCGGTGCTTATTCTTCTATCATCAATGGTTATATCAGCACGGCGGGCCATTCCGATTCTTTGGAGATCGTTACCGGGGCTTATCTGCCTGGAGCCAATCGCAATTCTTATTACTCTACTGCCTTGAAAGCCAGGGGAGGCACTGCGTCATATAAATGGTCACAAATAAGCGGTAGCCTCCCCCCGGGCCTGAAGCTTAGCAGCCTCGGGGTAATCTCCGGCACCCCTACCACCACGGGAAAATATACCATTACCATACGCTTGACTGATGGAGACGGCAACATTGCCAGAAAAAACTTTACCATAACTGTATATGGGACTGGTCGGGACGTTCTGACCATTACCAGCAACGAAACGTTAAGTCGTGGGCGGAAAGGTGTTCCTTATTCTTTTTCTTTAAAAGCCGATGGTGGTAGCAAGCCCTATACCTGGTCGCGTGTAAAAGGAAGCCTGCCGCCGGGCTTGAGGTTTAGCAGTTCCGGAGTAATTTCCGGCACTCCTACATCCAAAGGCACTTATACTTTTACTGCTCGCGTTACGGATTATGATTATGAACGCCAAGAGAAGGAATTTTCCATAACTGTTACAGAGACAGGGCCAATGTCTGCCGATGAGGCCCTTTTCCAAAAGCTCACCTTGACGCGCAGCACCATGGAATTAATCCTTGTTCCGGATAACATGCCCTATACTATGCTTGTAGATAACGATATAAACTGGATTAATCTTACAGTTGTTCTGGAAAATACCGCGGATTATCTGCGTGTTAATGGTTTCGGTACCTCCAGCGCTAAAGCCAGGACGATACCGCTTAGTACCGGCACAAACCAGGTTTCCATAGCTGTTTCCCCTGACGGTCATTATTTCCGGGACTATGCGCTAACCATTTATCGCCTGCCATAGATAAGGCGATCTTTACCGGGGACGTGCCTGCAAGCAACATAAATTAAACAACTGCTTGCCATAGGTAGTTTTTGCCTAGTGAACCGGCAAGCAGTGCTGATCCAAATAGCGACCTTCTTTGCATAGGCGACCCTGCCGGGGACGTGCCGGCCGGTGTCACCCTGAGTGTTAACGGAAGATCTTAAGAACTTTCACTATCTCAGGAAATATGTTAAGAAATGAGGTGCAAGCTGTTATGTTTTTTCAACCCCCCAGGTTTCGTTTTATCTGTACTGTTTTTTTGCCTTTTCTTTTAGTCGTGTTAGTCGTGGCCTTTTTCCTTGCTGTCTTTCCCGTGTTTGCAGCAGCCCAGGAGATCGTTCACTTTACTGATCGTGGCCTGGAAGCAGCGGTGCGCCAAACGCTGGATCGACCCACCGGCCTGCTTACAGGGGGAGATCTGGCCCGGCTAAGGACGTTGGAAGCTGTCAGACAGGATATTTCCAACCTTTCTGGCCTGGAATATGCCCGCAACCTGGAAAGCTTGAACCTTTACCAGAACAAAGTTGAGGATCTTGCTGCACTGGAAGGTCTTACCAGGTTGAAGGTTTTGAACCTGGGAAACAATCACATCGGTGATATAAGCTCTTTGCAACGTTTGGCGGCACTGGAGGAGCTGGATCTTAGCTACAACCATATCAAAAATATTGATGCCCTTAAAAACCTGACACGCCTGCGCTGTTTGCACCTGGAAGGAAATGAAATAGGCACGCTTACGCCCCTGGTTTCGCTAAAAGCTCTGGAAAGTCTTTTTTTAAGCAATCTCAATGACAAAAATATTGAGCCCCTAGCCAAACTTACCCGTTTAAAAGATCTCATGTTAGCCAATGGGAACATCAGCGATATCAGTTTTCTGGCCAAATTTAAACAGCTGCAGCGTTTGGAACTATACAATAACCGGATTAGCGAACTGGAGCCACTGCGGGGCCTTTCACGGTTGGAGTGGCTCTCACTACCTGATAATAAGATCGAGGATATAGATATCTTGGGAGGTTTGCGTCAGCTAAAGCACCTGGATTTGCATAATAACAGGGTTCGTGAAATTACTTCTTTGCTAAAACTACGCAATATCCAATGGGTGGAGCTGCAGAACAATTTTTTGGAGCTGGCAGAAGGAACTCCGGCCCGGCGCGATCTTGATGAGTTGTTGTCTGCCGGGGTTGAAGTTATCAGCAGCCCCCAAAGATTGCCCTTTTATAGCGGCAACGGGTTGGTCAGCGCGGATGCGGGTTCCGGGGGGCAGCTCTTGCGTACTCCTGCCGAACGCTATTTTACACTTTTAAATTATACGACAGGGTGGCGTATAAAAGGTTTCACTGTATCGCATGAAGGCGGCAAGCCTTTGGACTATGTACGGGATGTGGGTTACCGCCTGCCCCCGCCCGGGATTTTTTGCTGGTATTCCACTTCTGGCAACAACTGTGTTGGGGCAGCAAATGAAGATAAAAAAGACAATGATAAAAACAAAGCCTTCTATACATTAACCTATGAACAGCCGGGGCCTATTCAGCTGGGACTTGCCGTTCAGATATGGCCCGGCTATGCTGATGATTCGTCCCGCGATTTTTATATTTCCCAAGTAGAGCTTGAAAATGTGGAAACAGGGGATCTTTATACCGTAGAGCTGGATCGGGATGCCCCTTTACCGGAAAAGGCATCGTTATCCGGCAGCGGTAATTTTTCCCCGGACTACCAGGCTAAGACCGTCTCCGGGCGGGCCGCTCTTGCACGGATTCTTGCCGAAGCGCAAGAGCAGAGGGTTTCTTCTTTGGAGATTCGCTATAGCGGTGAAGCGTTGCAGATGCCTGGTGATGTGGAGGAAATGCTGGAAGAAAATTTTGCGGAAGATGATTACCTGCGTTATTCCCAGCGCAGTTATAATATACGCTGGTCCAGTGAACCCGGCGGAAATATGCTTTTAGATCTTCATTTTCAGTACATGGCTACAAGGGAAGAAGAAAACTTTGTTGAACGCAAGGTGGCGGATATTTTGCGGCAGATCCTGGATCCGGGGATGGATGATCGTCAAAAGACCAGGGCCATACACGACTACATAGTAGCCAATGTGGCTTATGACCTGAACTATCGTGATCATTCGGCTTATGCCGCTTTGGCCAAGGGCCGGGCTGTCTGCCAGGGTTACGCCTTGCTCCTGTATAAAATGTTGGATGAGGCCGGGGTTGGCGTACGCATTGTTTCCGGCGAAGCCGGAGGAGAAAAACATCTTTGGAACATGGTCAATTTGGACGGTTCCTGGTACCATATTGATGCAACCTGGAACGACCCGGTTCCCGATGTTCCGGGCCGGGTCCGCCATGATTATTATTTGAAAACCGATGCGGAGATGGCGGCCACCCACACCCGTTTCGGATATATTCCATTGGTACCGAATGTGGAGATGGCGGCCACCCACACCCGTTTCGGATATATTCCATTGGTACCGAATGTGGAGATGGCGGTCACTCACACCCGTGATTTGTAGGGGCGGGGTTCCACCCCCGCCCGTTTTTTTTGTCGATGAACATCATATGCAGGCGGATGCGAGAAATCCAGACGTGATGGTGTGGATTTATCCTTTGCGGGGCGGCATGGAAACCGCCCCCTACATGAACGACCCGGTTCCCGATGTTCCGGGCCGGGTTTGCGGGGCGGCATGGAAACCGCCCCCTACATGAACGATCCGGTTCCCGATGTTCCGGGCCGGGTTTGCGGGGCGGCAGGGAAACCGCCCCCTACGAATCTCCGTTGCCCGACAACACTGTTACTGCACAGATAGCTTCATATTCCCCGTCCTCCGTGGTGGCGCTTATAATGGTTTTTCCTGCTTTCAAGGGGACGATTATGCCGCGGTTGGTTGTTTGCTTATGAATAGAAGCAACACCGGTATCGCTGGATTTCCAGGTAATATCTTTGTTCGTGGCTATTTCCGGGATTATGGTGGCGCTCAAGGTTGTTGGCGCGCCCCCTTCTACCAAAAATAAGGTGGTTCTGCTCAGGGAAATCCCTTTTACGGGTGTATAGGCCTGCTTAACCTCTACTTTACAGGTCGATACATAATTTCCTTCCTCCGTGGTTGCAATAATAATAGCTGTTCCGGGGTTGATTGCGGAAACGATGGCCTCCGTATCGCTCGCTTTTTGTACGTTGGCGACAGAAGACTGCGTTGAGCTCCATTTAATATTTTTATTGATGGCATTGTCGGGTAATACTGTGGCTGTAATTATTTCCGTTTCTCCTTGTTCCAGGGACAGTTCCCTGGTTTCCAGATCAATGCCGCTGACGGAAGCCAAAGATATGTTGATTATTTTTTGTTTTTCGTCCCAGTCCACCTGTGCCCCCAGGCTTTCGGCAAAAAACCAAGCCGGAACCATGGTCGATCCATTGACTATACGGGGTGCGACATTCAAAATAATTTTTTCATCATTGACTATGGCTACCCCGGTTTTAATCTGCAAAACTACTTTGATGTTTCCACGGTAAGCCGAAGCTGTGAAAGTTTTTTCGTCCCAGGAAATAGTGGCACCTAAAAATTCATAAATGGGCCGGAAAGGAATTAGGGTGGTTTCTCCTACTTGTAGCGGAGCTTGCGGTAAGGATAGAAATTTATCGTTGATTTTAACTTTGATTCCGCTGCTTGCTTCAACATTCCCGCTGGAGGCAAAAGGGAGAAAAACCAAGCAAATTACCAAAAATACCGTACACAGAAAATTAAATCCAGACCTGATCACAACAGCAGTTCCTCCTTTGTTTGTATTCCATGCTTATATTTTTTTGCTAATCAGCCTTCTAGATATTTATCGGCAATTGTTTTGATAAATAAAGCCTGACATTTTACCGGTTTAAATTCAACCATGGTATTACCAAAGAATAACTGACTGCAAAACCGGCGACCAAATGTTTACTTTAATATGTCAATCTGGTAAAATACAAAAGGTTAGATAAAATATACAGAAATGAGGGGGCATTTTTACTATGGGGAAAAGATTATTTGTATTATTAGTAGCACTGATGTTGGTATTAAGTCTGTCTGCCTGCTCGCCGGGCGATGATCCTGGCGTGGATCCCAATGATGCTGATCCGGGCGTTGGTGCTGACCTGGATGCTGAAAACAATCTTGGGGATGATGTTCAAGGTGACGTTGAAACAGCGGTAGCCGGTAAATTTACAGTAGGATTCGATCAAAATTTCCCCCCAATGGGTTTCATTGGCGATGACGGAGAGTTTACAGGGTTTGATCTGGAACTGGCAGCTGAGGTGGCTGACCGCCTGGGGCTGGAATTAGTCCTGCAGCCCATTGCTTGGGATGCCAAAGATATGGAGCTTTCCACTAAAAATATCGATTGTATTTGGAACGGTTTTACTATCAACGGGCGCGAGGATCAATACACCTGGACCGATCCTTATATGTCCAACAACCAGGTTTTCGTGGTAAGGAAAGATTCAGGGATTTCGGACCTGGCTGATCTGGCCGGCAAAACAGTAATGGCGCAGGTGGATTCCAGTGCAGATAAAGCGTTGGAGGAAAGGCCCGATTTGAAGGACACTTTTGGTGACTACTTAACGGCTGCCGACTATAACACAGCCTTAATGGACTTAGAATCAGGTGCTGTGGATGTCGTGGCTATGGACGATACATTTGCCGACTATTACATTGCCATTAAAGGGGACAACCTCATGATATTGGACGAAACGTTGTCTCCGGAAGATTATGGCGTTGGTTTCCTGTTGGGCAACGAGGCTTTAAGGGATGTTGTTCAGGCTACTTTGGAAGAAATGGCCGCCGATGGAAAAATGGCTGCAATCTCCGAAAAATGGTTTGGAAAAGATATCACTACAATAGGCAAATAACGGGGTTCGCAGCTACTGTAGCTATTAGATAGAAGCTAACAAAAAGAGGGCTGTCCCTGTTGAGATGGCCCTCTTATTTATCCCGTAATAGATGAAGGAAGAGGGGTACTCGCCGTGGCCTTGCCTGTGTTGCTGTTAAAACTGAGCGAAGGCATGCTTATTTCCATAGAAATATTTGTCCTTACGTTGCTGTTTTCTCTTCCTTTAGGATTGTTCGTAGCTTTTGGCCGCATGTCTAAAAATCCGATTTTAAGAAATACAGTCAAGGTTTACATTTCTATCCTAAGGGGTACGCCCTTAATACTGCAACTAATGATGGTCTATTTTGGACCATTTTATATTTTTAAAATGTCAACACCCAATCGTTTCTTGGCGGTGATCATTGGTTTTGTGTTGAATTACGCTGCCTATTTTGCAGAAATATATCGTGCCGGGATCGAATCCATACCTTCAGGGCAATACGAAGCTGCCCAGGTATTAGGCTACAATAAAACGCAAACTTTTGTGAAGATCATATTGCCACAGGTTATCAAACGTATTTTACCGCCGGTTACGAACGAGGTTATTACTTTGGTTAAAGATACTTCGCTGGCTTTTGTCATTTCCGTGGGGGAAATGTTTACGGCGGCAAAAGCGATAGCCTCCGCCCAGGGATCCGTAATGCCTTATGTATCTGCCGGAATTTTTTATTATGTCTTTAATTTTATTGTGGCCTGGGCCATGGAATGGCTGGAGAAAAAATTTAGCTATTTTAAATAATCGGTAGGGAAGTTGTAAAAATGAAATATTTGGAGATCAAAAACCTTAAAAAAAGCTTTGGCGATTTGGAGGTTATCAAAGATATTTCCCTGGATGTAGAGGAGGGGCAAGTTGTGGCCATTATCGGCCCTTCTGGTTCCGGCAAATCCACACTTCTGCGCTGTGCAACTTTGTTAGAAACAATGGATTCGGGTGAACTGATCTATCTCGGTGAGCGCGCCGTGACAACCGGTGTTAACGGAGAAGCAATTTTGGCGCCGCCCAAGCAATTGAAAAAAATCCAGGGTTATTACGGTCTTGTGTTTCAAAACTTCAACCTTTTTCCGCACTATTCCGTGCTCAAAAATGTCACTGATGCGCTGACTACCGTACAAAAAAGGAGCAGAGCGGAGGCTTTAGCCATCGGCCGGGAGCTGCTGGAAAAAATGTCCTTATCGGATAAGGAAAATGCCTACCCTTACCAACTGTCAGGGGGGCAGCAGCAACGTGTTTCCATTGCCAGAGCATTGGCTTTAAACCCCAAGGTGCTTTTTTTTGACGAGCCCACTTCGGCTCTTGACCCGGAGCTGATCGGAGAGATCCTCAAGGTGATCAAGGATCTGGCTGCGGAGCAGATGACGATGGTTATCGTAACCCACGAGATCAGTTTTGCCCGGGATGTAGCTGATCATATTATCTTTATAGACGGTGGCATTGTTGTAGAAGAAGGCCCCCCCGAGGAAGTGATAGGCAGCCCCAAAAACGAACGCACCCAGGCTTTTTTAAGTAGAATTGAAAGGTAATGCAGCAAACGAAACATAAGGGAGCGATTTTTAATGTTTGGCGCTATTGCCGGGGATATTATTGGTTCTGTTTACGAGCGGCGCAATGTAAAAAGTACGGATTTTGCGCTTTTTACACCTGCTTCTATCTTTACCGATGATTCAGTTTTGACTGTGGCGATAGCAGATTGTCTTTTGCATAAAAAGGACTATGCTGTTACGCTGAAAGCCTATGGACAAAGGTTTCCCCAAGCCGGTTACGGGAGGGCTTTTCGCAAATGGCTTTTTTCCGATAGTCTTCGTCCCTACAATAGTTTCGGCAATGGTTCGGCCATGCGCGTCAGCCCCGTGGGCTTTTATTTTGATACATTGGAAAAGGTTCTTATGGAAGCCAAACGCAGTGCAGAGGTAACCCATAATCACCCTGAAGGTATCAAAGGAGCACAGGCTACGGCGGCGGCTGTTTTTCTGGCTCGCCGGTCAGCTTCCAAGGAAGAAATAAAACAATATATCACGGAACATTTTGGCTACAATCTTAGGCAGTCTTTGGATGAGATCCGCCCGCACTACAGATTCGATGCTACCTGTCAAGGCTCGGTTCCCCAGGCTGTCAGGGCCTTTTTGGAATCTTCGGATTATGAAGATGCCATTCGCAAAGCGATCTCTATCGGGGGAGACAGCGACACGATCGCCTGTATCGCCGGGGGAATTGCCCAGGCCTTCTACAAAAAAATCCCTTCCATTATTATAAAAAAGACAAAAGAGCTTCTGGCGCCGGAGCTGTTGGAAATTGTGGAGCAGTTTAATTTGGCCGCCGGTATCGAACTTTCATAAAACAGTAGAATCAAGAACAAGGGGGTGAACAAAATGGATTCTGATGTTCATTTACTTAAATCCTTCCAGGAGGCCGCCAAAGCCATAAGGGAGGCCAATACCCTGGTGATTACCGCCGGGGCCGGGATCGGTGTGGATTCCGGCTTGCCCGATTACCGGGGAGATAAGGGTTTTTGGAAATCCTATCCCATGTATGAATCCTTGGGCATCAATTACTATGATGCCGCCAACCCCGTGCATTTTAGTGACGACCCTGCCTTCGGCTGGGGTTTCTATGCTCATCGCATAGATTTGTACCGCCGCACCGTACCCCATCATGGGTTCCGGCTTTTGCAAGGGTGGATCAAAAAGGGGGAGAAGGATTATTTTGTTGTAACCTCCAATGTGGACGGTCAATTCCAGAAAGCAGGATTTCCCGAAGACAAAATTTATGAAATACATGGCTCTATCCATCACTTGCAGTGCTGTACCCCCTGCAGCGAAGATGTCTGGGAAAATACGGATTATATAGCTGTAGACCTTACAACTATGCGTGCCGAAAAGGTTTTGCGTTGTTCCCGCTGTGGAAACATTTCCCGGCCCAATGTGCTTATGTTTGGCGATTTTTCCTGGGTTGGCAACCGTTCAGATATGCAGAGAAACAATTATCATGCTTTTTTGAAAGAATGCCGCTTCCCAGTTGTTGTTGTGGAAATGGGTGCGGGCAAAGCTATTTCTACCATTCGCCATATGAGCGAAGGATTGGGAGCAAGTCATAAAGCATTGGTCGTACGTATAAATCCCCGCGACTACCATATTTCCCCGCCCCATATTTCTATACCTTGCGGAGCGTTAAAAGGATTGCAGGGGATTGACGAGCAATTTTCTTTTTTTGTGTAGCAAAAGTTGTTTTTTTTGAAGGAATGATTGTATAATAAAAGACAAATGTCCTTTTTCCAAACCATGCCAAAGATTAAGAAAAGAGAAAAAGAAATCAGGGGTGAGCAAGATTTTAGTCGGAATTGATGTGGGCGGGACTTTCACCGATGGGGTTGTTTGCGCCGGAGGAAAGATTTTGGATTCGGCGAAACATCCAACGGAAGAAGGCGATCTGCAGGGCTCCATCTTTGCAGTTTTAGATGATCTGCTGCAGGGCGTAAAAAAAGACGATCTGGCAAATAAAATAATACAAGTTGTGCTTAGTACCACGCTGGTTACAAACCTTTTGGCTGCCGGTGGCGGGGAACAGGTAGCGCTGATTATGATCCCCGGGCCGGGCCTAAATTTGAAACAGCTTGATTTTTTCCCCCATACGTATATTATAAGCGGAGCTGTAGATTTCCGTGGGAAAATTATAGAGCCGCTAAAGCAGACCCAGGTAGAAGAAATCGGAACGTTGATCACCGCTGCAGGTATAAAAAAAGTTGCTGTTGTAGGGAAATTTTCTCAAAGGAATAACAGCCATGAACGTTTGGTAGAAGAAATTTTGAAAAACAGGCATCCTCATTTGGAGATAGTCAGGGGTTTCGAGGTTTCCGGGCAGCTTAATTTTTTACGCCGGGCTGTTACTGCATATTACACTGCTGTAACCAGGGACAAATGGGCACGATTTGCGGACAGTATCAAAAAAGCCTTGCGCAAGCGGGGGATTGTCTCTCCCATCAATATTCTCAAGGCGGATGGGGGAACGATGCCTTTGGAAGTATCGCTGCACAACCCCTGTGAAACTGTTTTTTCCGGCCCGGCTGCCAGTGTTATGGGCGCATTCGCTCTGACCATGGATCAGCAGACCTCTGTAGTCGTTGATATTGGCGGTACAACAACCGATCTGGCCCTTATTTTGGAGGGCAGACCGCTTTATGCCTCCCGGGGGGCCGTTTTAAGCGGTCGTTATACGCATGTACGTTCCTTTGCTGTGCGCTCTATGGCTTTGGGCGGGGACAGTACTCTGCGGTGGACAGGAAATAAAATCTCTGTTGGCCCGGATCGCCTAGGCCCCGCGGCCTGCTTTGGCGGTCCCGCGGCGACACCCACCGATGCCGTTAATATTCTTGAAAAGGGCAAACTTGGTTCCCTGTCCCTCTCTCACCGTGCTTTGGAGGAAATATCCAAACAAGCAGGTTTAAAGGTGGAAAAACTGGCGCGGGAGGTTGTGCGCCGGGTAAACGATCGGTTAAAAGACGGCATCGATGATATGTTTAGATCCTGGGAACAGGAACCGGCATATAAGATCTGGGAGATTGTTAATAAACGGCAGGTCAGGCCAGATCGCATTGTCGGGATTGGTGCCGCAGCCGGGGCCTTTATACCTGCTTTGGCGGAACGGTTTGGATGCCAGGCTTTGGTTCATCGCTATTCACCGGTGGCAAATGCTCTTGGTGCCGCTGTGGCACGGCCGACCCTTTCGCTGCTTTTGCACGCCGATACCCAGCGGCAATCTTATTATTTGAACTTGGAGGGTATCACCGGCAAATTTAGTTCTGACGGGCAACTAGCAGATGCCAAAGATCTGGCCCAAAAAAAGCTGCAGGAGATCGCCGAAAAACGAGGCATTGGCAAGTATGCGGATCACCGGGAAATTTTTCTGGAGGAACAGTTTAATATGATCCGGGGTTGGTCAACGACCGGCAAGTTGTTCGATGTTGGTGTCCAGATCGCCTCCGGCATAATTGATGAGTTTAAAGGGGTGCAACCATGAAGGAAAAAAACGGGAATATTTCTGCCTCTCCCCCGGCTTGGAAAAAGGGATCCGGGGGAAAAGAGGCGCTGCCTACGGGTCTGGTATTTTTCCCTGCTTTTGACTGGGCTATATCCCCCACTCATCCTGAGAGGGAGGAAAGGCTGCTTTACACCAGGGATCAGCTTTTTGAGGAGGGGGTTATGGATCTGCCCCAGATCCGTCAATACCAGCCACGCCTGGCCGATCACAAGGACATAGCCAGGGTGCATTTTTGTGTGCCCGATATTGAAACCCAGGCCACGGAGGCACATCGGGTAGCTGCCGGCGGGGCGCTGGTGATTGCCGATGCCTTAATGAAGGGCGAAATCAAAAACGGTTTTGCCCTGGTCCGGCCGCCGGGGCACCATGCCATGCGCGTGGCGCACGGTAACCGGGGTTTCTGTAACATAAACAATGAACCTGTAATGGTTGAATACCTGCGCCAAAAGTACGGCTTGCAGCGTATCGCTGTTATAGATACCGATGTGCATCATGGTGATGGTACGCAGGATATCTACTGGCATGATCCGGATGTTCTTTTTATCTCTTTTCACCAAGACGGGCGCACGCTTTATCCGGGAAGTGGGTTTACCAACGAAATAGGCGGGCCTCTTGCCGCGGGAACCACTTTAAATGTACCTTTGCCGCCGGGGACTACCGATGAGGGGATACTTTTTGTTTTAGATAATCTGGTGCTACCAATAATAGACGAGTTTGAACCGGAACTGATCGTAAATTCCGCCGGCCAGGACAATCACTATAGTGACCCACTGGCCAATATGTCTTTTTCGGCCCGCGGCTATGCTATTCTAAACGAAAAACTTGCTCCCGATATTGCTGTGTTGGAGGGAGGCTATTCGATCGAGACGGCGCTGCCCTACGTAAACATGGGGATCATTATGGCCATGGCTGGTATTGATTATTCCAATTTATACGAGCCGGATTTCCGGGAAGATCGCTTTAAAGAGGATCCCCGTAATTTAAAGAAGCTGGAAGGGATCGTGCAGGAGCTTACCGCTGTTTTCCGGCGCCGGCAGGAGCTGGTACAGTCCACACGCCTGCAGAAGTCTGGTTCATTGCTGCAAAGAAATCGCCAGATTTACTATGATACTGATCAGATCCGGGAGGCGCAAAAAGAAGCTTTGAGGGTTTGCCCGGACTGCCCGGGCTGTCTTTTGATAGATTCCCAAGCTTCGGGCCCACGGGGACATTTCAGGGTTTACTGTATTAATATTCATATCCGGTGTTGTCCCCAATGTCGACAGGAAGCGCGGGATCATTATGCCGAAATGTGTCGGCAGACCAAGGAACTTTTTGACTATGTTTATCTACAGGACAGGGCAGCAGATCTTTATCTGCAATATGATTGCCACTTAAATGCGGAGGATATGGTATGATTTGGAAAGAGGCAGAAAAACTGGAGTTGCAGGGCAAAAAGCTCCTGGAAAAAAAAGATTATAAAGGAGCGGAAAAAGCATTTGCCCGGGCTTTGGAGTTACAAGAAAAAATCAACAGACGCAACAATTTAGCACTGTCCATATTTTTGCAGGGCGAGGCGGAACGTGCGTTGCAGATTATAGAACCTTTTTTAGACCTTGATGCTGCTGAACTTCAAAGCGACCCTTTCAGTCATGCTCTTGGGGCGCGGCTGTTGGCGGCGTTGGGGCACGAAAAAAGGGCGCGGCGGCAACTCGACAGGGCTATCGAATATTTTGAGCAGGCGATGGCGGGATTGCACAGCCCCAAAGATGGAACATCCGACTGGCGGGAACATACTGCAATGATCATGAAAGCTGCTGCCGGCCTGGGCGATCACCGGCAGGTGTTCCAACTTTATCGCCGCTGGGAAAAATACCATGTTTCCTGGGAAAACCGTTATTTGGCGGGGGTGGCCGCTTTTAACCAGGGTTATTACACCCGTGCCGCTTCTTTGTGGTCTTCCTTAAAGTCTGCCGGAGAATTTGTGATGGGTATGCAGCAGGTTGCTATCTTGGTGGATCGCGGCATCGTGCCTGCTTTCAAGCTGGAATATGATATTTACTCTGCAGAAGAATTGAAAACAGTGGTAGAAAAAGCTGTTGCCGGCAAAAAATCCGAGATGCGGCTGGCCCAAAACGGTATGGTGCGCATGATGCTACTTTCTACCCTTCTGCATCCGGACAGCAACGAAACCCTTATCCGTGATTTGCTGGAAACTTTGATCGTCTATGGAGGAGGTTGGGGCCCGGAACTAGGTTATAACCTGCTCAGAGCCCATGGTATTTCCGGGCGGATAAAAATGGCGGCTGCCTATAGGCTTGTGCAGATCGGAGCCCTGCAGGAAAATGAACCTGTACCCATTGTCATAGATGGCGAGGAAAAAATGCTGGAGCTGACGAAAGTAGAGATTACCCCTGAACAGGATCAAGAAGTGGAAAAGCTGGTGACAGAAGCCAGGATATTGCAGGAAAGGGGCCGGATAAAAGAAGCTATAGATCTTTTGGAAAAATTTATGCAGGAAGGTAGTTTCCATCCCCAGGTTGTGCTGGCACTGGCTGTCTTTTATCGTTCTTTTGAAAAATTTGACAAGGCCCTTTCCCTTTTAAATATGCTTGAGGAGATCCTGCCTAACGATCCAATCGTTTTATTCAACCTGGCTGCTTTATGGTTACAGCAAAAGGATGCTTCCATGGCACGCGATTACCTGGAACGCATCGATTTGCGTAAACAAAGCGAAGAATTGAAAAATAAATGTGCACTGCTGGAGAGAGAAATAGGGATCAGGGAGAGCCAAGATCGGATTATCCCGGAATTAAAAGAGATCCAGGAAGCTATGGCTGTACAAGAAGAAAAAAGACGCAAACAAATAGAAAATAAGACCCTGCCGCTGCATGCAAACCTGGCCCGGGGTTTAAAAAATATACCGGTTAACTGGTTGGACGGAATGGTTGTCGACTATGACTTAAAACCTTTTCCATTAAGAAAAGACAGGGAAAAAGAGGTTGTCCGCTTTCTTAGCCAACCCCACAATCTTGGTGAAGTGTGCCATAACAGACTGGAAGATAAGGATCTGCGGCTGCTTTTTTATTTGCTGAAAAGAGGCGGTTGGGCCAGACTGAACTCAGTTACACATCGGTTTGGCACGATGGATGGTGAGGGATTCTTTTGGGAAGAACATCTTCCCGATTCTCCTTTGGCCTGTCTTTGGTCCCATGGGCTGGTTATGGTGGGCCGGACCAAGTTAAACGGGCGCAGCACAAAGTTTGCAGCGGTGCCCAAGGATCTGCGGGAACCGTTGATGTCCATACTGGGGATAGACGCAGGGGAAATGCAGGACGATGATTTGGACAAAGAAAAAGTTTTTGTATTCAGGGTGACCGTGACTGATTCATACGGCCGGGTGCGGGGCTACCCCTATAGAACTATTGCTGTGCCGGAGGATTTTACTTTATACGAGCTTGGCGAGGCAATCATAGATTCTTTTGGGTTTGATTTTGACCATGCCTTCGGTTTTTATGACAATATCAAACGTTGGACAAATTCCGTGGAGGCCTACGAATTATTTGCGGATATACACGAAGGAGGCGATTTTCCCGGGGTTCAAGAAACACCGGCGGCGGATGTATTCCGCAAAAAGGGCAAAAGGATGCTTTTTTTATTCGACTACGGCGATGAATGGCGTTTTATAGTGCGTCTCAAAAAAGTGCAGGAGGCGGAAAAAGAAAAAAAATACCCCTCCGTCCTGGAAACCTATGGCCATCTGGAGCAGTATGAATAAAAATAATTTGATTATGCAGGACTTTAAACAAGTTAAATAGAATAAAATATAGCCAGGATTTTTTTATATCCTAGCTGTTTTTTTGCCAGTGATATGCATGTGTTTACATATTGAAGGCTTTACCGAGTTTGTTGGAACCTGCGGTCAGCGGTTTAGTCGTGGATTTATGAGTGGATGTTATAGAGCATTTAGCGGTACACAGTGCCGGAGCCTGTCAAATTTTCAAAATTGATTTATTAAACAGCAAAAAGCCGTTTTACTATCCGGTTATAACTATATTTGCCCAGGGGAGTATGACTGATGCTGTATCCTGCTAAAAGATGCTATTCTATATTTTTGCTAGCTATTTTAAATATGTTGCTGTTGTTATGTCTATTATTCCTAACACCTCTTATTGCTTTTGCTGAAATTCCGGAAAACTTTGTTTTAGAAATTACGGGGGATGGGATAACAAACCCCGTTTCACTAACCCTTGCAGAACTTGAAACTATGGAACAGTATCAACGTGTTTACAGTACCATTAACACTTGGCCTACAAAAAGCTGGTATGCGGGAAAAGGTGTTCGGTTAAGGGAACTGCTTGCGGCGGCAAAGATTAAAGAGGAAGCCAGGCTGATAAGGTTTGTTTCCAGCGATGGCTACGAGGTGACTTTGACGGTTAAAGAACTATTTGAGGACGAGCGCTACTATTTTCCGGGTTTGAAGGATAACCATCCTCATGACGGGAGCGTGCCCGGTTCTACAAAGGGTAAAACAGAAATAGAGCCAATCCTGGCTTTGCTAAGCGCCGAGGATAGCAGCGATCTTGCGGATATGAACGATAGGGATTCATTGCTGCTGATGTTTGGGCAACGTGCCATAACCGAACAAACAAACAACCTATTCCTAAAACGTGTCTGTAAGATAGAAGTACTTACCGCGGCCCCGGAAAAGTGGGACAATCCCAAAGTCAATATACCCGACGGAACTGTTGTTCCCGAAGGAACCATGCTAACTTTAAGCAATAAACAAAATAACGAAGATAAGATTCACTATACCACGGACGGCAGCACTCCTACGGTGAACAGCCCTATTTTTAACTGGAGTGCCAGCCGTTGGTGGCCTTTAAGGTCTGATAATTTAAGCCTTGTGAACAGTCCCATAGAAATTAAAAAAGATACTGTCATTAAGGCAATTACTATTGGCCCCGGTAAGGAAGACAGCGAAGTAGTCACTTATACTTTTACGGTTGATCATACCGGAATGGTTGCTGATCCCACGAAGACTGCAGGGGGGCCGCCCACCGGTATTACGCTTGACCGTGAAACTATTAATCTTAAGCCGGGCAGCACTTTTCGGTTGGCGGCATCTATAACTCCTTACAATGCCGCAGATCAGCAGGTGGTATGGAGCTCCAGCGATACAAGGGCGGTAGTGGTTGACAACAAAGGATTGGTATCGGTTGTCGGCCCCGGCACCGCTGTTATTACTGCAAAAACAGTGGATGGAGGTCATACAGCTACCTGCATCGTCAACGGGCCAGGCGAAGACAGCGGCCAGGTGGCTGCCCCCATAACAGATGCCGGTCTGTCGGGAGGGGAGCTTCCGGAAAATCCGGCAAAGTTGCCGGAACCGCCGGCACCTGAACCGGAAATTGGAGCGGATTTTGGGAAGGAAAAGGATTTGTTGACTGATGAATCTGCGGTTGTTGCCGCCGGAAAAGGCGATAAATCGCAACATCTATCCAGCGGGCAGCTAACGAGGCAACTGCCGGAGGACGAACGGCAGTTGCCGGAAGGTAAAGGGCAATATCTGGTAGAAAAAAAAGATTTTGCTGACAGCCCCGTTTTTACCGAAACGGGACTGCCAGGCAACCAGTCCCGGCAGGTATTCGAGGTATCGCCAAGCACGATTACCTTTCCCTTGCAGGAGGCACCAAAAAACCTGCATGCTTATATGGTAACGATCTTTTTCGTACTTTTTCTTTACGGCATAGGCAAAAGATATGCAGAATACATAAAGGAGCAGTGAAGCGAAGTGGCCGGAACCGTTCTTACACCCTTAAAGGATGCCATGCATCTTATTTCATCAGGCTTGTTGGTACCTACCATAATTACCCTGTTGCTGTTTTTAGCCTGGCTGGTAGTCGAACTTGGCGGCCTGTTAACGGAAATTTTAACAGAAAGACGCCGAAATAAAGTAAACGTGCCGGAACTAATCGATACCTTTCAGAACAAAACCGCAGAAGGGATCCTGGGCGAAATCAAGCGCAGCAGCCTTTTTCGACGCCAAAAATCGGCCCTCAATGAACTGGTTGGCTATAGCTATCTGCCTGCCGCATCTTTACAGGCCCTGGCGCGCCGCCTACTTACCAGTGAAGAGCTACACTATACCAAAATAACTAACAGGACGGATCTGGTTGTAAGGCTGGGTCCTATGTTAGGGCTGATGGGCACGCTCATTCCCCTTGGACCGGGCATGATAGCCTTGGGTCAGGGTGATACCAAGTTGTTGGCAGATTCTTTGCTCATTGCTTTTGTAATTTCCCGGCTGCGGAAAAGGTGGTACGAGGATTATTTAAGCGCCTTGGAGGCCCTGATGGAAAGTCTTTTGGAGGTGTTTGACCATGAACGGGGGATTGAGAAATAAAAAATTTAGGATGCTCAAGTCTACTGTTGTCGATCCCCTGGAGGGAGCTACCAATATCGTAGATGCCATGTTAGTATTTGCTTGTGGGTTGATGCTGGCTTTGGCTGTCTACTGGAACATTGATTTGGGTCCCATAGGAGAGCGCGTAGACCTGCAACGTGGGCGGGAAATAACGGAATCCCCGGAATTGCGTGATGATTTGATCGAAGCTGCAGATGAAGGCGAGCTTTATGAAAGGGTAGGGACGGTCTACAAGGATCCCCGGACAGGGCAGCTTTTCATGCTGACCGGTAGTGACGGGAAGTGAACAAATGGGAGGAAAGTAAGTTTTATGTCTGGCAGAAAAAAAATGATAGCAGCCCTGCTGTCTTATGGCCCGGATGTTTTCCGCAAAAAAATATTACGATTTCAAAAAATGGTAACAATTTTCGTTGGTATACTACTGCTTGCATTTGCTTTTAACCTTCCGGCACCTGATTTGGCTCTTGCTGCCTCCGACACCCTTGAAATTACAGGGGAAGGGGTTGCCAATCCAATGATACTGACCAGGGCGCAATTGGAAATCATGGATCAGGAACAGTATGTGTACAGCACAATCAACACCTGGCCTACCAAGAACCTGTATATAGGACGGGGAGTCAAACTGAACCATCTTCTTGGCCCCGATCAAGCAGGTATGAAACCTGAGGCTACGCTGGTGAAATTTACTTCCATTGACGGTTACGCAGTATTGCTCACTGTTAAAGAGTTATTTAAAGACAAGCGCTACTATTTTCCTAATTTTAAAGTAAGTGGCGGCAGCGACAGTGACGGGCATCTTCCCGGTGATCCTTCCGGTAAGGTTGAGGTGGAGCCGATTATTGCTCTTTCCAGCGCGGAGGGAAGTGCTAATCCCAAATACATGAATGACTTACATACTTTTTTGTTGATGTTGGGACAGCGCACCGTTACCGAGCAAACGGGAAATTTATTTGCAAAATATATTCACAAAATCGAAGTATTAACCAAAGAACCGGAAAAATGGGATGAACCCCAAGCCAACCCGCCCGGCGGGACTGTTCCTGCAGGGACAATGGTTGCATTGGGCAATCTCAATACTGATGACGATAAAATTCATTATACCATGGATGGCAGTACTCCTACTTTTTACAGCCCTATGTATAACAGCATTGCCAGTCGGTGGTGGTCTGCGCGTGCGGATGTTTTAGGTTCCATCAACCATCCCCTGGGGCCTATTGAAAAAAACACGGTTATCAAAGCGGTTACGATCGGTCCCGGTAAACTAGATAGCGATGTCGTTACTTTCCATTATTATGTTGAAGGAGAAGACGGGTACCCAGCGGCAGCAGGTATCGTTTTGACCGTTGATCGCAAAGAAGCCAGCGTTGAGGGGGAAACTTATATTCTGGAAGCAGCACCTTACCTTGATTCCAAGGCTGGCCGCACCATGGTTCCGGTGCGATTTATCAGCGAAGCCCTCGGCGCCGGAGTTGCTTGGGATCCCGAAACCAGACAGGTAATTATCAGCGATGAAGGAAAGGAAATTAAGTTGACCATTGGTTCCAAGGAGGTCCAGATAAATGGTAGAAGTCAATCCATTGATTGTGCTGCAACCATATTATTCGGGCGTACTTTTGTCCCTCTGCGGTTTATTGTTGAAGAAGCCCTGGGAGCAGAGGTGGACTATGAACCTGCTACCAAGGAAATTACGATTACCCGGTAAGATTGGACAAACATGTTTTGGCCGGGATATTCATTTTAAAAGGTGGTGTTAGATGGGATATTGCAGAGGAAGGCTGCAAATAAGAATTTTATTAACATTATGTAAGCCTTGCAGGGGGGGCCCGTTTGGTTGTTTGTACCAGTTTATCATTTATGACTGTTGAAAGTAATCTTTTGCTGTTCTATATCAAGAGATGGTAATCGGTTAATAATTTTTACGTAGCTATGCAGCTACAAGGTCTGTTAATTAAAATATTGGGAGAGTGAGCAAGTATGTTTGCTGAAGTAATGAAAGAAGGAAGAAAGGTTTTGGTTTTTGCTTTGGCGCTATCGCTGGTTCTGGGGTGCTTTTTCCTAGTTACACCGGTTTCACCGGCGGAAGCTGCAACGGATGAGTCTGTTGTGACTATCGCGGGAAAGTCTTTTACTATGGCTGAACTTAAAGCCATGCCATCTGAATACCAGATCGATGCGGAATATCAGTACAACAGCAAAGGCGGGCTAAAAAAATCCCATGTGGAAGGCGTAGACCTCTGGTACCTGCTCAATACTGTCGTGGAGATCAGCAATCCGGGGGCAAAGATCAAATTTGCTTGCAGCGACGGATATCCGGTGGATCCGCAGTCACGGGCAGATTTGGCCAATCCGGATCTTAAGTATGTCCTGGCCTGGCAGGTTGATGGCGAGCCGGTCAGCGATGACGGCGGCAAAGCACAGCTACGCATCTACCGTCACCAGAAAACGCCGGATGAATTTAACACAGTATTTAAAGCAATTGCGTCTGTGGAGGTAGAAGATGCCGGGGCCCCGGCAGCACCTGGGGAAAAAGAAGAAACCCGCAAAATCATCAAACTGACTATAGGCCTGGAAGAAGTAAGTATCAACGGTGAATCTTTTACCCTGGAGGCGGCACCCTACATTGATGCTGAAGCCGGCCGTACATTGGTGCCGGTACGTTTTATCAGTGAAGCCCTTGGTGCCGAAGTTGGCTGGGATCCAGACACCCAACAGGTAACTGTTACTGATGAAGGAATGGAAATTGTTTTAACTATTGGTTCGCAAGATGTTTTAGTTGACGGCAAAGAACAAACGATCGATTGCGCTGCAACAATCCTGCCACCCGGGCGCACTTTTGTTCCCCTACGGTTCGTAAGTGAAATATTGGGAGCTGAAGTTGATTATCAAGACGGAATAGTTACGATACAATAGGATGAAGTTGTTGGTAACAGCGAAAGGAAAATGTTATATTTCCTTACACTGCTATTTTTGACAAGTCCGTTATGTTTGCCGAAGCAGTCTGTAAAGGTAAAAACATTAGGGCAAAATGACTAAGTGTGAAATTAATTTCTAAGGGGAGTGATTTGGATCATGTTTTTTCCAAAGAGAATCATGAAAGGATTGTTCGGCCGTGGCCATAGATCATGGCTAGCCGTACCGCTACTTATACTATGCCTTTTATTTGCTGTATCGGCGGTTGTGCCATCACAATCCCTAGCCGAAGCGCAGGCGGCCGATACGATTGCGCTGGAAATTTCCGGAGATGGTGTGGGCAAACCACTTAATTTCACTTTGGATGAACTTAAAAAGATGGATCAACATCAATACCGCTATAGCACGATCAATACCTGGCCCACTAAAAAATGGTATGTGGCTGAAGGAGTGAAGTTAAGCGATCTGTTGGCGCGTGCCAAAATAAAAGACGATGCCAAATTGCTAAAATTTACAGCTAAGGATGGCTATAGCGCAACCTATACAGTTCAGGAATTATTAAAAGAAGATCGCTACTTTTTCCCGCGTTTTAAAGAGAACGACGAGATTGCCGGACATATTCCCGGTTCTGCAGATGGCGCGGAAAAGGTAGAGGCTCTTCTCGCGTTATTAAGTATTGACAGTAACGATTTTGCCGATTTGGCGGGGCGGGATCTTGCTGCTTTGCATCTTGTTTTCGGACAAAGGGCACTGACCGAACAATCTAATGAAGGTTTTGTCAAAAATGTGGCCAAAATCGAAGTGTTCACCGAAGATCCCAGCCGGTGGCCTAACCCGAAAGCTACTCCGGCACCCGGCAAGGTAGCCCCGGGAACACTGGTGGAACTTAGTTCCATTGATGATGATATTGACAAGATACATTATACCTTGGATGGCAGCAGGCCGACAATAAAAAGTCCGATGTACAACTGGATTGCCAAACGCTGGCAGAACAACCGCAAGGATGATTTTGCCCGGATCAACAAGCCAATTGAAATAACCAAAGATACTACGATCAAAGCTGTTGTAATCGGCCCCGGCAAAAAAGACAGCGATGTGGTAGAATTTAAATATACTGTTTCCAGGGGGCCTGCAGTGTTTGATATTGGTGGTGATGTCACAACTAAATATGCGCTGGATCAACTAAAGGCACTGGGTGAGACCACCAAGGAGTACAGCTACACCAGCGGTGAAAAATTGGTTACCGATAAAGCTACCGGTGTGTTGCTGGCCGATGTGCTCGCTGATGCCGGTATTACCGATCCGTCAGCCATGGTTTCCATCATAACAACTGATGGATATTTTCATGACAGCTATGAGGTAACCTTGCAAGATATTAAGGCCGGTGGATATTTGCTGGCCTATCTGGTTGACAACAAACCATTCACGGATACAAGCAAGGACGGAAAAACCACCTCTACCATCCGCATCTACCGCAATTACGATGATGGATCGGGATGGCTGAATCGCCTGACTATGATTTCCGGAATAGAAGTTTCCGGTTCAGCCGTTTCCTCCAAAGGTTGGACTCTTGAGCTTTCAGGGGCAAAAGAGGAAACAGTTACCCAGTCCTATTTTGAGCAGGGCCTGCTTTGTCGCAACACTCATAAAGCATCCTGGACCGATGAAGATGGCAATATTTGGGAAGGCGTGCCCCTTTGGTTGTTAGTGGGCATGGTCGATGATGATCCCGATGAGGGCCCGGCCCATTTCAATTTTAACGAAGAACTTGCCAAGAAGGGCTACAGCATTAAGGTAATTGCCGGCGATGGATGGAGTACAACTCTTGACAGTGCTGCTATTGCCCACGATGATGGCTATATTGTTGCCAACACTCTTAATGGGGAACCGCTTCCTATGAAGACCCCTGCCGGGAAAGACTGTTATCCACTCCATTTGAAGGGATCGAAAATTTTTAGCGGGCAGCAAGTAGGCAATATCGTGCGCATCGAACTTGCCGGCGTTCCCAAACCGGCCGCCGGATGGAGCCTGGAGATGTTCGGAAAAGTAGGGGACACGATCAGCCAGGAGGAATTTGAAGATGGGCTGGCCTGTGTTTCGAGTCATTATAAGGAATGGACTGACAAGGATGGCAACGTCTGGTCCGGCGTGCCTCTTTGGGTGCTTCTGGGTGCTGTGGACGATATCGAAGAGGGTACCCATTGGACTTTCAATGATGCCGTAGCCAAAGAAGGCTATACGGTGGAAGTGACAGCTTCTGACGGTTTTACCAGAACTTTTAACAGCGCGGATGTTGCCCGGAGCGGTGACTATATCGTTGCCAACAAGATTAACGGCGAACCGCTAACCGACGATAAATCAGCGCCGTTGCGCTTGGTGGGTGACGGTGTAGCCAAGGATGATGGTTCCTTAAGCGGGGCCGCTGTTGGCAACATTGCCCGGATCGAAATACCCGAACTTATGACACCGCCGGCCAAGGAGGGCAGTTGGAATCTTACCTTGAAAGGTAAAATCAGTGCCGTTCTATCCCAGGCCGAATTTGAAGAAGGTCTGCCCTGTCATGAAAAACAATGGACTGATAATGAAGGCAATGTTTGGTCAGGTATACCCTTATGGTTGCTGGCAGGTTGGGTTGACGATCGACAGCCGCATACGTATGATTTTAGCCTGGCCCAGTCCGATGGTTATAAAATTATAGTAAAAGCCGAAGATGGTTATAGTATGGATTTTGCCGGCAAGGATACAGCTAAAAGCAACGATTTTATCATTGCTGACAAATGCAATAGCGAACCGTTAACCGGCAAATCGTGGCCCTTGCGCCTGGTCGGCAAGGGAGTAGCTAAAGATGACGGATCCTTAAGTGGCACCAGTATTAGCGGTGTCGCGGAAATTGAACTCGTTTTTGAAGAGGCTAAGGCACCCTCAGTGCCCTCAGTCCGTATCGTCAAGTTTGCCGAAGATAAAACCACCATTCTGGAAGAGAAAACGGTTGACTATCTCTGGATGGAGGAAAATCTTGAAGTGATCGGCGATGGGAAAACGGTCTATAAGTACGAAGGTATCACCAATAACCCGGATGATATCTGGGGTGCGGATGAGACCTATCCCGGCGGCTTTAAGATCGAAAATGCCGTGAAAGGGACCCGTGTTAAGGATCTTTGCGATCTTGTGGGCGGCATGGGAGCGGGCACCGAAATAGTATTTGTGGCCGAGGACGGTTGGGAAACCCGGTTGCCTTACTCTTCCATTTATACTGATCCTGCCGTGCAGGCACGCCAGGGGGATGCTATTTTGGCCTGGTTTGCCGATGGCAAGTATGTACCCGAATATAGAGACGGCATGCGCTTATTTTTCATGCCCGACAATCACGTTTACGGGCAGTGGGATATGCATGAAACACTTCCGGAGGAATACTGGCACCATAAGTACACCGATGGAATACAGTATCCTTCTTGTGCCGGTTTGTCCGCCAAATTCATTTCAGAAATCAGAATCTATTCCATAGCCGAAGATGATTGGACGCTTGAACTCGATGGCCGGGATATCGGTGGCCTGAAATACGATGTGAGCAGAACCTACTTTGAGCAGGGACTTGCCTGCACCTTTGGTGCCGATCATGAGAAAGGCTACACTGATTCCAAAGGACGCCTCTGGGGGGGTATGCCCCTATGGCTCCTTGCCGGATTTGTTGATGATGATGATCTGCATTCCAAGGATGCATTCAATGAAGAGCTGGCCAGGGCAGGGTATGATGTAGTGCTCATGGCGAAAGATGGCCATTTTGTGACTATTGACAGCAGGGATATTATCCGAAGCACGGATTATATCATTGCCAATTCGTTGGATGGGGTAACTTTCAGCGAATCCGATAAAAACTGGCCGCTTCGCCTCGTTGGGCCGACTCTTTCCGGAGCAGAACAAATTTCAGGAATTGTCCGTATCGAACTGCTTAGATCCATCGCAGAAGGAGTTTATAAAGTTAATCCGGTAGCCGACGGTGCTGTATACACTATTGGTGAAACTGCCGAAGGCATCAGCACAATGACGGTAAAAGACGGGGTATCCGGGTTCAAATACTTCGCTGTTGATATTGAACCGGTGGTTCCCCATAGTGGAACTGAAACAGCGGTCTTTACCCATTTAAGAAACGGCGTCCAGATAGCTGTCAGCGCTGTCAGTGCAGACTTCGATCGGGAAGATGCTGATCCCGCTAAGACCGGCTTCAACGTTCAGCCCGGTGACGTAATCAAAGTATACGTGGTAGATGTGCTGACCAATTCACTTAGTCGCAACCCTGCTGTCCTGCAGTAGTGTTTCTACAGTAGTGTATTGAATCGAGTCTAAAGGTAACGGTGGAGGGGAAATGTTACTCGAAAATGTTTCCCCTCCATCTTAAGCTTTCATTTGAGTTTTCAGCTTATATCTTGTACTTAAGGCATGGAGGCACTTTTTATGCGTTTTCGTTTTCCCCATAAACATATGGTAATTACTTTTTTACTGCTACTTTTGTTTGTTTTTATTGCCGGGTGTGCTTGCGGCCCCCGGAAAGAAATATTGCCGGGTACGTTCATCATTGAGGGAGACGCTCTGGAAAGCAAGGTTTATTTTACCTTGGAAGAGATACAATCTATGGAGGAGGGCCTGATCGAGGCCGACTATTTCTCACTTAATTCGTACGGTACAAAAGAATATTTTCATTTTAAAGGAATCTGGTTGGGGTATCTTTTACAGGAAAAAGTTTCCCTGAAAGATCATGCTTCCGAAGTTACTTTTATTGCAGAGGACGATTACACGGTGAAACTTACGTTAGCGGACATCTTGAAAGAGGATTATATCGATGAACAAAACCCCGAAATCAAACACAAGGTAATCCTGGCCTGGGAAGAAGACGGAAGGGAATACGATCCACAAAAAGGCAACCCTTTTCAGCTGGTCATTGGCCAAAGGGAACCGGGCGATGTGAACAAACCCTACTGGGTGAGAAATATAAGAACCATCCGCATAGATTAGGTCTTTTGCCAGCGCCAAAGACGAAGGAGTGACGTTGTTATAATGAAATCCCGGTTTATTCTTACCGGAAGGAAAAGGCCTTTTGCAAGCAGTATAACCTGTTTCGGTTTATTTTTGGTAATTACTTATTGCTGCTTGTTGTTTTTCCCTTCCTTTATAGAGGCACAGGGGTATTTACCGCCGGAACAAATTATTCTTACCTGGACCGGTGATCCGGGTACAACGCAAACCATTACTTGGTTGTTGCCCCAATGTTCGCCGGCCGGAGTACAGTATCTCCGGGCCGAGGACTATGATCAGGGTGAAAATTTCGATAATGCTCATCAGCTTACAATTGAGGGAATTGCTTTTGATATTGACAACACTTTTTACAGTTATACGGCGAATCTTACCGGCTTGGATCCTGATACAAAATACGTTTACCGGGTTGGAAACGAGGGAGCTTGGAGTAAGCCAACTACTTTTAGCACGGCGGCAGAAACCGAAAACTTCTCTTTTTTATACATGGGGGATATACAGTCGGGATATGAAGCGTGGGGCGAAATGTTAAATTCTGTTTATGAAGAAAACCCGGAAATAAAATTTGCTCTTTTAGGCGGCGACTTGACGGACAGCAGCCATGATGTAGAAGAATGGGAAGAATTCCTGGATGCTGCCAGCGGTGTTTTTTCCCGGATACCGGTTATGCCTACTTTGGGGAATCATGACGGGGAGTCATATTTGGGGTTTTTTGCCTTGCCAGACAACGGGCCTGCGGGCTTGGAACAAGAATTTTATTCTTTCGACTATGGTAGCGCCCATTTTGTGGTGCTCAACAGCAACAAAAATGCCCTTCCAGAAATAAAACAATGGCTGCAGCGTGATTTAGAAGCAACAAATAAAAAATGGAAATTCGCTCTTTTCCACCACCCTGCTTATCCGGCGGTACATGACTATAAAGGGATTGACAAGTCTATTTGCCAAAACTGGGTGCCTGTTTTGGAAGAGAACGGGGTAGATATGGTTTTTGTTGGGCATCAGCATCTTTATATGCGTACGCACCCCATTTTCCAGACGGAAGTACAAACTGATGCAGATGGGATTGTCTATGTTTTAGGCAATGCCGGTTCCAAGACTTATGCTGGCGGAGGGGGTTTTTCTTATATTGCCTGTGAAAAAACCGGCAGCAATTACCAGCTAATCGAACTTGACGGCGATCTGCTAACCCTGACATCCCGGGAAACAAACGGGGAGTTGATAGAAACTTATTTTATCAATAAAAGTGACCGGCCCCAGCCTCAAAAACCTCTGTACGAAATTGTGCCGCTTACAGGCGATACTTATACTATCGGAAAAACAACAGACGGCATTAAAAACATGACGGTAAATGAAGGCCAAACCGGGTGGAAGTATTTTGCGGTTTCTGTGGAACCCCTGGAATTCGCTAAAAGTAAGGCAACAGTAATATTTGCCCATTTAAGAGACGGCTTTCAACTAGGGCTTAGTGTTTTGAAAGCCGGCTTTGCTACGGTAGAAACTGTACAGGCGGGTTTTGATATAAAAGGCGGTGATGTTATTAAAGTATACATTGTCGATGATTTAAACAATGCCGCAGATCACAACCCCATAATTTTGCAGTGATTAATTGTGGTTCTAAAAATTATGATAAAGAGAGGCGAAGATTATGCTCAGAAAAACGTTGTCCATATTTTTGACAGCATTGTTGGTTGTCCTAATTCTGTCTGTCGTGGCTTTTGCCGCCACCGTAAACCTGGATTTAAACACCGGCATAGCCAGCCCGGGGGAAAGCCTTACAGTTTCCGGTGCGGCTGATGCTGACACCTGGGTTTCCCTAAAAATTTTTGACGGTGCCGGGAAAATTGTTTTTTATGATGCTGTTAAGTCCGATTCTGATGCCAACTACAGCTTTACTTGCAAGGTGCCATCTGTAGAGTCGGGCTTTTTAAAAGTAGTAGCCGGGTATGGAAGAAATGTAGCCACCAAGGATCTTGCCGTCATTAGCGATCATTGGGCCAGAGAAAATTTTAAACAGCTTGTGGCCTCCAAAGCGATCGGTGGATATCCCGATGGTACTTTTAAACTTGATAACAATATTACGCGAGCGGAATTTTCTACTGTTTTGGTAAAGGCTTTCGAATTAGAATCAGAAGAAGGTACAGTTTTTAACGACACTGCTGATCATTGGGCCAAAGATGTCATTGCTACCGCAGCAGCACACGGTATTGTTAGTGGTTACAGTGAAACCGCTTTTGGTCCCAACGACAATATTACGCGTGAACAATTGGCGGTTATGGTTTCCAAAGCCGCCCAGTTGCCTAAAGCTATTGGAGATTTTGCCTTTGGCGATAGTGGCAAGGTTGCGGATTGGGCAAAACAGGCTGTAGCAGCCGCCGTCGAAGAAGGAATTATCAGTGGCTATCCGGACAATACTTTCCGTCCGCAGGACCAAGCAACCCGGGCTGAGGCTGCCACGATGATTGTTAATGCTTTGCAATAATTTTCCCTAAAAGGACAGCCTTTGGGGAAAAATGATTGCTGCAATCAATAATCTGTAGTTAAGGCAATAAACAGAATAGCAACCAGCAGTAAGCAAGGCTGGTGTGGGTACAGGTTTGCACAAGTAAGATTGTACATTATAGTGCTAAAAAAGTGCTAAAAAAGGTTCCCCCTCCGCACTGATTTTTTACGGAGGGGGTAACACTTCATTTATGCAGAGGTGAAATTGGATGAAGGAAATCCGTTTAAGGCCAATTGGGACAGTAAAAGCCGGCACAGGGGATATTTACGCCATGTCCAAGGAGGGGGAAAGTGCCGTTGTAGAGGTAAAGGAGGAGTACGTTCCTGCATTGCAGCGTATCCAGGAAAATTCACATCTTTGGATTATTTGCTGGTTTGATAAAGCTGATCGCAGTGTTTTACAAACCATGCCGCGCATAATGGAACCCGAGCCGGTGGATTTCGGTGTTTTTGCTTTGCGCTGTTTTTCCCGGCCCAACCCCATAGCTATTACCCTTGTTTCCCTGGAAAAAGTAGAAGGGAATAGGGTCTATGTGGCCGGCTTGGATGCCATCGAAGGAACACCGGTGTTGGATATCAAACCTTACTTTGAGCAAGACAGTATTTTTTCGCCCCGCACAAGCTATGTTAAACCCAAGGATGAAGAAGTGCGCCGTGGTCTGATGCACAAATTAGCTTACCGCCACCATAAAGCAGAAACTGCCGCTCTGGAATTGGGGCTGCGTATCTGCCTGGAGGCCGAAACCCATTTCGGGCACCTTTTTGATTTAGAATTGTTTGTAACAGTCAAAGGTTCACGGGAGTTGGCTGATGTAATTCAAGGCATAACAAGGGCAAGGCTGGCCAATCCCCCCCGGTTTACCTTTGTCGAGGCCGATAAGGATGAGGTAATATTCACAAAAAAGGGGAAAAAGCTGACATTTACCGTTAAAAAAAGGTATTCGCTTGATGCCCTGCAGGGTTTAGCCGATAATGAGATTTTTTCCCTAACCTAAAAAGCAATTTTCCGGATCCACAATGAGGTGAAGCTATGCAATCAAGATCGGAACATAGAACAAAACCGGCTAAAAAATATTATCTTTCCAACCGCGATCTTTTAATTATTGCCATCTTAAGTGGAATCGGCGGTGTGATGAGCACCTACGTCGGCTACCTGGGCAATTTTTTAAACCGTCTTTTTGCCGTCCCTTTTGGTGCTGGCCAGTTTATTTCCGGACTGCATGTTTTTTGGATTATTTTAGCGGCAGGCCTGGTCCGAAGGCCCGGGGCGGCAACTGCCGCCGGTTTGCTAAAAGGTGTTATTGAGCTTTTTACAGGAAGTACGCATGGGGTGGCTATCGTTCTTATATCTTTGCTGCAAGGTTTTTTCGTGGATTTGGTTCTACTGATTTTCAGGCGGCACAACCTTCCTGTTTATGCTTTGGCCGGTGGCTTGGGCGCTGCCTCTAACGTGATTGCCTTCCAAGTACTTTATTTTTCCGGTGTCCCCATTTCTTACATTCTTTTTATTTCTGGGATAGCTTTCATTTCCGGTATTATTTTTGCCGGTGGGTTCGGTAATGGGGTTTTGGAAATTGTCCGGCAGGCCAGACCTTTTCGCCTGGGTTTGGGGCCGCCTCCGCAACAGGCAAAACATTTTACCCGAAGCCTGCGATCCATAGGGTTGGTGCTTACGATCCTGTTGGCGGTAGCATTTTCGGCCGGTGCCATCTATTATTTTGCGGTGGTCTATGAACCGCCCTGGAGCGGGCCGGAATGCCTGGTAGAAGGGGAGGTGGAGCGCACGCTCAATTTCCAACTTTCCCAGTTTGCCGAAGAAGAAACGAGCATTATTGCAGAACTGGTCGGAGATTTTCAACATGTGCCCCCCCAAGAATATACCGGCATACCGGTAAATATTATTTTGGAGGCGGCACGACCCAAAGCGGGTGCCGGCCTTGTAAAAGTAATTGCCGGCGATGGGTATACGGTTGAGTTCCCCTTGGAAGATATATTAAATGATGATGCCCTGCTGCTTATCCAAGAAGATGATGCCTTGCGCCTCATTGCCGGAAATTACCCCGGCGGTCACTGGGTAAGACAGGTCCTTAAATTTGTAGTAGAATAATGATTGAGTATAGTGTGTTAAACCTGTAATGCTGGCAAAAATACCGTGCCGGTGGTAAATATCATTTCAAAATTACAGGCTTGTAACAGTATTTAATATTTGGTTTGTGCGGATATCGGTTATAAAGCGGGATCAGTTTTGGTGATACGAAGGAAGTGAGTGGTTGTGCTGGGATCGACTGTTTTGCGGGAACCGGTTGCCCTGCTGGAGGGGCTTAGCTTTACCTATGCCGGTGCTGCTAAGCCCGCGCTTTTTGACTTTAATTTAAAAGTGAAATCCGGGGAATTTGTTGCAATAACGGGCCCCAGCGGCTGTGGGAAATCCACGCTGTCTTTATGTTTGACTGGCTTTATTCCCCATGCTTTTGATGGAGAGATGGAGGGCCTCGTCCGTGTAGGGGGGCTGGATACACGACAGGTTATTCCCGGTAAATTAGCGGGAATAAGTGGTCTTGTTCAGCAGGACCCGGAGGCCCAGCTCTGCACTCTTAAAGTGATCGATGAGGTAGCCTTTGGACCAGAAAACTTGCGCTTGCCTCCCGAAAAGATTAAAAAAAGGGTTAAATGGTCTCTGGAGGCAGTTGATTCTTCTGATTTGATGTACAGAGATGTTCATTCCCTTTCCGGGGGAGAAAAACAGCGCGTAGCCATTGCTTCCGTGCTGGCCATGGCCCCGGGTTTGTTGATCCTCGACGAACCCACAGCCAACCTGGATCCACGCTGCACAATGGAAGTGCTGGCGGCCATTGAAAACCTACGCCGTGAAAAAAATACTGCTATAATCGTGATCGAACATCGCCTACAGGAAATATTGCCACTTGCTGATCGCTTAATAGTGATGGAAGAGGGAAGGATTGTTGCAGATGGTGATCCCTGGGAAACCAAAACTTGGTACCAGAAGGAATTGTTTGGCAAAAATAAAAAGCCTTTGGCAAAACATAACGCTGCCTCTGTCACGGAAACTAACTATTTCTTTCCGGAAAACAATTTTCCGGAAAAGTCAAAGAACAGCAGAAAGCCCCTTTTAGCCGTGGAAAATCTGACGTCGGGTTATACCGCAGATCCAGTGATCAACGATATCAATTTCAAAATTTATCCCGGAGAATTTTTGGCATTGATGGGCGATAACGGCAGCGGCAAAACTTCCTTGCTGCATACCTTGTTGGGGATCCTAAAACCCCAAAAAGGGCATATTTATTTTCAGGAACAAAATATTACCGATTGGAGTGTAGCGCGCCGGGCTCAACTTATGGGGCTTACTTTTCAAAATCCCAACCACCAGCTTTTTGAAAAAACAGTCCGGCGGGAGGCCCAGCTACCTTCATCTTTTCTGGCACGGAAAAAAGCTGAAAGCCACAATAAAGTAGAAAACCTTCTTAAGTATTTTGGTTTATGGCCCTATAAAGACAGAATTCCCCAGGCGCTAAGTATGGGTGAAAAAAAACGTCTCACACTGGTTTCTGTTTTAGCCTACCAACCTCCGCTGTTACTTTTAGATGAACCCTTGGTCGGCCAAGATGTAAAAAACCTTGCCCTTTTGCGGGAAATCTTGCACAAATACCGGAAAAAGGGAGGGGTTGTATTGATGGTTTGCCACGAGCCTGCGGTGGTACGTTCTTTTAATGCGCGGGTGCTGTTTTTGGAAAAGGGCAGGCTAGTCATCGATGCGCCTGTGGAAAAGGCATTTGCCCTGTTAAAGGAAAGAGATTATGGAAAATATTATGTCGGTGCAGAAACGATGTGATAAAATCAACGTAATCAGTGACCAATTCATGGCATCCTGTTTGTTTTTGTCCAGAACAGTCACATACTTTTTTTAGTTCTTTAATTGCTTTATCCAACATATTCAAGTATAATGAACTGTGCTTAAAGAAGACTTACTATTATAATTAGTCAAACTTGGAATAAGCTTTCCAGGCAGTTTTGCAGATTATTAGAAAGTAAGAGGAAATATTATTTGGATGATCTGTTAGTAGAACAAAGAAAATTGGGTTTAAATGGCCTCGTCTTTTTTTTGATTTTAAGCAATATGTTTATTCCGCTATCCATAGATATGTATTTGCCCGCCTTGCCGGCAATGAGCGATTATTTTGGTGCCAGCCAGGCAGTTACCAACTTGACACTTAGTGCATTTTTCTTTTCATACGGGTGTGGCATTTTAATTTGGGGTCCCTTAAGTGATAAATATGGCCGGCGTTCCTGTTTGTTGGTTAGCACATTTATTTATGTTTTGGCGGGCGCCGGTTGTGCCTTGGCCGGGGAGATATACTTCTTGATTTTTTGTCGAATTTTACAAGGCCTTGGAGCCGGGGGTACAACTTCCATTTCCTTAGCAATTGTCAAGGATTCTTTTAGTGGACGTCTCAGGGAAAAAGTGTTGGTCATTGTAATTGCCCTATCCGGAATTGCTCCCGTTGTAGGACCTTTGATTGGCGCAATGATTTTGCTGTTTGCAGACTTTAAGCTGGTGTTTTGGCTTCTTTCCTTTGTCGGCATAGTCAGCCTAATCCTGACGCTGCTGCTTGAGGAAACGTTAGCAGAGGAAAAACGCTATTCAGGACCTTTAATTCGGACCATGGGCCAGGTATTTGTAGTGCTGAAGAATAAATCTTTCCTCTGGCTGGTCATAATATTTTCTCTTGGCAGCCTTCCCTTTATGGGTTATATTGCTATATCCTCATATGTTTATGAAATTTACTTTGGTCTTAGTGAGCAGATGTTTAGTATTTATTTTGCAGCCAACGCCTGCGCTTTTATACTGGGGCCTTTCCTTTATTATCGTTTTTTTCGGGGTTATGACAACGATTTTCTTATAAGAGGGAATTTTATCCTTTGCATTATTTTTGGCATAGCGGTTATGGTTTTTGGTTCCTATGCTCCCTGGGCTTTTTGGTTTGCTTTTATGCCTATTTCGTTGATCGTTTCCGGTATTCGGCCGCTGGCAACAAACTTGATGTTGGAACAACAGCAAGATAGTACCGGCACGGCATCTTCATTAATTAATGCTACTAATTCGGTTTTTGGCAGCTTGGGCACTCTTATTGCTTCCATCACCTGGGGAAATATCATATTAAGCTTTGGCAGTATTCTCGTGATTTTTTCCGTTTTGCCTCTTACGGCCTGGTTGATTTTTATGCGTTTGCCTATTCCTTGCTTGGGGGTAAAAAAAGCTGGCCAATTTGAAAAAAAGCCTGTAATATAATAATGTAGCTAATGCAACAGTACGGCGGTGAATTTTGGTGAAAGACAAAGGGAGCTTTTTTGCTTTTAAAAAAGGGGCCAGTTTCCTATACCCCGGGTTGAGCTATGTGCCGGGGTCTACTTTTGTTCATTCTGCCCACCCCATAATCAAACTTTTGGTATTGATCATTTTCAACTTGACAGTGTTTTCACTAGCGCATTATTCGCTGGGGCTGATCCTTTTTGGCATTTTGCTGGCAACTTACCAGGTGGCGGGCTTGGGTTTTTCGTTTTTCTGGCAGAAGCTACGGATCATCATTGTTTTCAGCTTGCTTATTTTTCTGGTACAAATCTTTTTTCTGCGGGAAGGCTATCTGATTGCAGAACTTGTCATCTGGAAATTTAGGTTGGGGATCTGGTCTGCCGGCCTTTTTGAAGGCCTTTCGCTGGCTTTGCGTTTTATAAATGTTATTGCCTCCAGTTTTCTGTTTGTCAGCGTTACTGATCCCAACCGTCTGGCCTATAGTCTAATGCAGGGCGGGTTGCCCTACCGCCTGGGCTTTATGTTAATTACCGCCCTGCGTTTCATACCAGTTTTTCACCGCGAATTAAACCAGGTGCGCTATGCCCAGATGGCAAAAGGCATTGATCTGGAAAAAGTTTCATTACGTAAACTGGGGCAATATGTTTATTACCTGTTGATCCCTTTGGTTATTTCCGCCCTGGAAAAAGTTGATTCGCTGACCATTTCCATGGAAAGCCGTGCTTTTGGGCTTTATCCTTCCAGAACATACCTCACGCGGCAGGCGCTGACGGCAACCGACTGGCTTACATTTTTGCTGTTCCTTGCTTTTTTTCTAGCCCTTCACTTTGCAGTAAAAATGTTGGTATTTTTGAAGTAATCCCTCCATAACATCCTCAAACAGCGATACCGCCAAAATCATGAAAATGATTTACCATTGATTTTTCAAGAATTGCATTCCTAAGGTAGATCATAAATTAAACATGCTTTTTGCAGATGCTATTTGACAAATTTAGCGCCTTTCCGCACGAATTTCCTGCCACCTTTCCCTGGACATTCTGATAATGTTGGGGTCGTTTATTTCTTTGTTGTTAATTATGTAAGCAAAAAATTTTATAGCTTTCCTGTCATCGCCAAGCCGGCTGCTTAACTCGCCGATCAAATAAAAAATAGTAGCCGGATTCTCCAGTTCCCTATCTTGCTCGATTGCTTTTTCGTAATACTCCAGAGCTTTTTCCAAGTTTTCCAATTCTTTGCTTTTGTTTTCCTGAAACCTGTTAAGCCAGGCCAGATGAAGATATAAACCGGCGATGATGGAATTTCTTTCTTCTCCCATCAGGGCACACTTAAGCGCTGTTTGGTAAGCTATGGCAGCTTTTTCTAAGGAACGAATTTTACCCAAATCATCTTTTGGGGGTGCGGTCTTTGTTTTGATAACTTCTTTTTTTTCGGGCGATGGTGATTTAAAATTATCGGAAAAGCCGTAGCCGCACTGCGGGCAGACGAATACGCCGTAAAAAATCGGATTTTCGCCCCTGTAGTATGTACAAAAATCGGAATCTCGTTTTAACATATATTGCTTGCTTCTTCTGACCCTGGCACTTTTAAATTTAGTGCTGCAAAGTAGACATGTTTTTTCTTTGAGTAGTAAGTCATCCATAGCAGTTTTTGAGCTTATTTCTCCTTTCCTTGTGTCTGTTTTGAGAAATTACATCCTAACTTTAATTCTAAGGACAAGGTAGACAATCCTCTTTTTCATTCAGCATTTTTAACTGAAAGATTATGATTGTTCGCAACCCCGGATATTATTCGGATCCGAAACGGGCGGGGATGGAACCCCACGTCTGTCAATGTAATGATCCGGAACGGGCGGGGATGGAACCCCGCCCCTACAAATCACAAGTGTGGGTAGCCGTCATTACCGCATTGGTTTTCAGATAATTGTAGGGGGCGGTTTCCATGCCGCCCCGTTGGAATGCTGGGAAATATGGGATTACATAGTTTTCGCTGTTAATTGAGCAGGTATAAACGTTGTAGCTGTAGGGGATGGGTTCCACCCCATCCCGCTTGGGTTTTCGCGTCCGCTTATAATGTGCATCGGACAAAAGACACCTGGAAGGATATTTATATGCCAGCATGTTTAATCATTTTTGAAATTTATCAGGATGTCATCGGCAGGATTCGAAACTGCGGCTTACAAATCAGAGGCGGGTTCCCTCACATACATTTAATCATAATATTATTCAGATCCGGAACGGGCGGGCACGGAATCCCACGTCTGTCAATGTAATGATCCGAAACGGGCGGGGATGGAACCCCGCCCCTACAAATCACAGGTGCGGGTAGCCGTCATCACAGCATCGGTTTTCAGATAATTGTAGGGGGCGGTTTCCATGCCGCCCCGCAAATGGTGCATTCGTCGTAGATTTTATATTATACGACAGAAAACGGCATCTCAACCGAGGTGCTTTTTTTATGCTCATCTTTCGAGGAGGTGAGAACTTTGTATGAAAATACCCATAGGGGACGTTTTAGCGTCGACGATTATTTCATCCCTGAACAGACATCAAAACCATAGATACCGATCAAGTCCCCACGTTCCATAATATCACGCTCCATAATGTTTACAACTATTGTTCAAACCTCCTTTATAGGATATGATAGTATATGCCAAATCAAGAAAGAGAATGCATATTTCCCTGCATCTTTATATTCTTATAATTGTTACACTAACCATTACTGAGCATCCAGAAACGGGAGCACCATTAATTGCTGTTGAAGAGGGCGGTTTACATGCGGCTGAGGCACTAATTATTGCTAGATATTTGATGTTGGCAGTGTATAATAAAAAACCGCTGGGTGGCAGGACTTACCACTTAGATCAAGAAATGTTTTATTATTCCATGAAATTTAAACTTGCAAACCCGCTACTATGCGCAGGTTGCAGTTTGTCTTTCAATAAAGAAGAGGTTATACCTTGCTGGGGGATGTTTTCTAATGTCTGCAAATGAACTTTACATAGGGATAGATCTGGGTACAACATACAGCACGGCTGCCTACCTGGACAAAAATGGCACAACACAGATCGTGGAAAACGCTGAAGGAGGACGTTTAACTCCTTCAGCAGTGTTTTTTGATTCAGATGAAATAATTGTTGGTGAAGACGCCGCAGCAAGCGCTGAATTTTTTCCTAGAAAAGTTGCTCGTTTTTTCAAACGTTATATGGGCGAGCCTGACTATTCTTTTCAACATGGGGATAAAAGCTACAGCGCTGCAGAACTTTCCTCTTTTGTCCTTATGAAAATAAAAAAGGATCTTGCTGGGAAGCTAGGTTCTGAATTGCCCGGTGTCATTATAACCGTACCTGCCTACTTCGGTGATCCACAACGCCGGGATACGTTGAAAGCAGCCCAATTAGCCGGGCTGCAGGTGAGGCAACTTTTGAATGAGCCTACTGCAGCAGCATACAGTTACGGGCTGCAGCGAATGGGGAAACATCAGCGTACTCTTGTTTTTGATTTGGGTGGCGGTACCTTCGACGTGACAGTAGTGGAAATAAAAGATGACCTTATCATGGTTAAATCCACCGGGGGTGACCACCAGTTGGGAGGTCTAGACTGGGATGAAGCCCTCGCCAATAATTTGAACGAAGCATTCATGAAACGTCATAGAATAAATCTGTTTGATAGTGAGGATAATTACCAACAGCTATGGTCGAAAGCCGCCCAAGCAAAAGTCAGTCTCAGCTCCTTAAAACAGGTAAGCCTAACCTTGCAAGCCGGGGGTAAAAGCCTAAAGGCGGCTATCAACAGGCAGCAATTTGAGGAACTCACCCGTCCCTTGCTTGAACGCTGCCGTATGCTGGTTGAAATGGTGCTGGAGGAGGCATCTGTCCGTCCCCGGGAAATTCAACACGTTCTCCTGGCAGGCGGGGCCACGCGTATGCCCATGGTGGGCAGGATGCTAGAATCCTTCTTTGGTTTTCCTCCTGGCATTGAACTTAATCCCGACGAATGCGTGGCTATGGGCGCTGCCGTGAAAGCAGCGTTGTTGTATGAAACCGGTGGGGGGATAAAACGTCGCAGCGATAGTACAAGGCAACTTATCAAAATGCACGATGTCAACGTCATTTCCCATAGTTTTGGTTTTGTCGTCCTCAAGGAAGGAGAATTCTATAATAGTGTAATTATACCAAAAAATACTCCCTACCCATGTGAAATGAGCCGGGAAAATTATACTACCACCTTTGACAACCAATTGAACCTGCAAGTGATTCTCACAGAAGGGGAGGAAGATGACCCCCATTACTGCAGCCTTATTGGACATTATGAAGCCTATGACCTGCCCCCATCCCG
>JAAZMP010000087.1 GCA_012798755.1 Bacillota bacterium | reverse complement strand
CGGCTGTTACTGCCCGGAGATACCCGGCCCAGCTTTGCTATCCAAAGCCCATTACGAACCATTATGGAGGTTTTAAATGATCAGCACAAATCACCGGCTAATAATTGGCGATGCAAAAAACCTTGACCGGGTTCCAGACGAAAGTGTCGACCTGGTTGTTACGTCACCACCGTACCCGATGATCGAAATGTGGGATGAAACATTCGGTTTGCAGAACCGGGAAATTGAAAGAATGCTTCGCAAGAACGAGGACGGTAAGGCTTTTGAGCTGATGCACCGGGAATTGGACCTGGTTTGGAACGAGGTGGCCCGGGTGCTGTCCCGTGGTGGAATAGCCTGCATCAACATCGGAGAACGATAGACGGTCTTTTTCAACTGTTTACCAACCATTCCCGGATCCTGCAATATTGAAGGAGGCCAGTGACCTGGCTGTTTTTTGCAAGTACTTTTTCCATAATGTTGCAAGTTATTTTTCCATACTATTGCATCTCCATTTTCCATAATGTTGCAACCCCTGTTCCCCCACTGTATACAGCAGGGAAACAGAGAGCCTGCAGGCAATAATTACCACTTACATCAATGCATACTTTACTATTTCATGTTCAATTAATGCCTTGAACAACCTGAAATCTTTTTGCTCTTTGACAACTTTCTCCATCGAAGATCATGCCGTTTTCCCTTCTTGGTCGGCTGGTGCTATGGAGTGGTAGAGCTCGTTGATACTAGATTCCCTAAGCCTGTTGTTTTCGCCCGGGAACAGGATAAGATGACAATGGTGCATAAGCCTGCCAACCAGCGCAGCTGTCATCTGTTCATCATAAAGCACGTTGACCCAACGAGAAAATTCTAGGTTCGTGTTTAAAACGATAGACTTTTGTTCATGTATACCAGATAGATAATCAAAAAGCAGCTGGGCACCTGTACGGTCGTAGGGAACGTAACCCCACTCGTCAAGAATAATAACAGAAGCCTTATTCATTTTCTTAATTATTAATCCCAACGTGCCGAACTTTTTTGCCTCCGAAAGCTGGTTAACAAGCGCTGCAGTGCGATAGAAACGTACAGGAATACTCCTTTGGCAGGCAGCCACACCGAGTGCAGTAGAAAGCAGAGTTTTCCCGGTACCGGTTCGACCGTACATGATGATGTTTTTCTTTTCTTTGATGAAGTCAAGTGATTTTAAGCTTTCCAACGTTAGCCCGGAAGGAAGAGTGATCTCATCAAAGCGAATATCATCGAAGGTTTTGATGCTGTAAAAACCGGCACTGCTTAACAATTTAGCTATTCGTCTTTGTTCACGATTTTTCAGTTCAGCAGATAGAAGTTTGTATAAATATTCCTGATGTGACTTACCATCCGTTGTCTGGGCCATATCGGCAAGATTACGGCTTAACCTAAGTTTTTTGCAACACTCAATGATCCCTGTACTAAACATCTGCAGTGCCCCCATTCTTCAAAAATACATCGTAGGCAACAAGATTAGCCGGCATCTGTCCCACATCTGGCATTTCAGGCCCTAAAGTTATAGGCGGCAGTTCCGGAACATTGGCATAAAGGCGTCTGTAAAGGTTCTGTAGGCTATCAGCATCGGCAGCGCCATAGCAAAGAGCTTGGTTTACAGTGTTAAGGGCACTTTCAAACCCGGTTCTATCTGTAAGCTCTGCCAGCACCTTTAAAACCTTCCCTGTCTCCGTGCTGGAACAGCCTTCCATAAATAGCTGCAACCTAGGCGGCATCATCTCGTAGACCCCTGTATATTTTAAGGCCCGCGGCCTCATGGATAACTGTCTTAGATAAGGCAGCCAGTCCATACTTTGCTGCTTGCTATCACCATAAAGGCGACGATGTCTTACAATTTCGCGATAGTTTTCATCCATCACAATGACAAGCGATGAGGTAAGTTTTAAATTAACCGTTGTGTTTATATATTTCGGAGAAACAGAATACTCGTGCATGCCTTTGTTTAGATAAAACTTGCCCCAGTTATTGGTGGTAACGCTGGCCCTGCCGCTGAGATCGAACTCGACTCCGGGTAGCTTATGGCAATGTTTAAGATCTTCTTTAAACAGCGCCTCAATTGTATTGTTACGGCGATAATGTTCCCTTTCAGCGTCCTTTTCACATATCTCAAGTAACTGCTGGTTAAAATCGGAAAGGGTAAGAAAACGGGGCATGGGGACAAGGAAATTGCGTCTCTGGTAGCCAACTTTGTTTTCCACATTACCTTTTTCGTACCCTTTTCCAGGATTCATGTAGACAGGTTTAAAACGGTAGTGTTCCGAAAAACGAGCAAAGCGCTCCGTTATTTTGCGCCCGCCGCCTTTAATGATCTTTGTCACTATAGTTTTAGCATTATCAAACCAGATCTCTTCCGGTACTACATTGATGTGCCGGAAAATGGCATCCAAGCCTTCCAGCAAGCATTCCATGTTCTCGCCATAAAACAGCTGCATGTAACCTTTGTTGCTGTTGGGAAATGATAACTCCAGATATTTTCCGGATAGCCGCCTGCCATTTTCATAAAAATCTGCTGCACCGAAATCTGCTTGTGCCTCACCCGGGTGATGATCCAAAGGGAGAAAACCCTCCTTTGCACCACTGAAAATTTCTTTGTGTTTTACGGCATAGTAGGAAGCAACAGTCCTGTAGGAACAATTAAATCCGGGCACCTCTTTTTTAAGGCGGTTGAACACTCTTGTGGCCGTATGCCGTTGTTTGCGGGGCGCTTGCTTGTCCTCTAGAAGCCATTCGCCAATAATGTTTTTGTAAGGATCTAACTTTGGGCAGAGACGCCGTGCTGAAGCCGGTTTGGGAGTTGGTTCGTTGAAATCTGCCATGTCAACGTATTTCCGTACCGTTTTCCAATCCAAGCTCAACATTTTTGCGATCTGTGATATGTTTTCACCTTTCACAAAAAAGCGGGACCTGATTTCACGTACCGTATCCATTGTAAGCATGCTCCTTTCCTCCTTGTATTTTTTGGTTTCAAATACAAGGATATATGTTATGATTTACGCCTGCAATGGATTTGCAATACTAGGGAATTTCTAGTTGCAAAACTATGGATTTTTAACTTGCAACTTTCGGTATTTTTATCTTACAACAAACAGCAAACCCGAAGGCCAGTAATATGGGAAAAACATAGTACAGCCCCGGCCACCGCCCCAGTGGCGCCCAGGCGATCATCCCCAAAATACCGGCCAGCAGCATTATCTTGGGGCCCAGCTTTAACCGTATATCACCGACTTTTTGCCCCCTATATAAGCTGCCAATCCAAAAGGGGTCATAATCAAACCGACATGAAAAATATTAAACCCGGCCCTGTTTACCAAAAAGTCACCTAGGTAGGTAAAGCTGCCAAAGACGGCAAAGCCGACTAAAAGCAGTAGAACCACCGTTTTTAGGAGATACGGTTCTGCAAACGCATTGGCGTAGGCTTGGCGCAACCCTACGCTTTTTGCAGTGCCCGGGGCGAAGATGAGATACCTCAGCATTAAAATAGCGATGATCAACTCCGCTACCCCGTAGGCTAAATATACCAGCCGCCAGGAACCGACAAACGATAAGCCGCCTCCAATGGCCGTAGCTGCCGCCGCACCCAGGAAATACATCTCTACCACGCTGCCTATGGCGTTCATCCTTTTCTTGGGTTCATCAAAAAGATCACCCACATAAGATACCGTTACAGGCAGTATGGCCGCGGCAAGAGCCCCGTTTGCCGCCCGGACTAAGGCCAGGGAGGTT
>JAAZMP010000086.1 GCA_012798755.1 Bacillota bacterium | reverse complement strand
GATCCCGTCTGCCCACAGCATCAGGATCTAAGATTTATCATTCCGTTTGGAATAACATAAACATGGCTTTATTGCCTCTTGCCACAATATTCCGCTGCTAACCAGTAGCTTAATATCTATTCACTTTAATGGAGTTCTTCATCGGTGCGATCGCTGGAAATGATATCTTCATAGTCGTATGTAAATTCTATAAGCCTTGGGGCCATATAAATGGGCGCCTCACAACGTAAAGCCAAGGCAATAGCATCGCTGGGCCTAGAATCTACCGTAAGCACTTGTTCATTGTGTTGAATATAAATTTCCGCATAAAAGGTGCTATCCATAATATCCGTAATGATTATTTTTTCCACAACGCCTCCCAGTTGTTCACACAGCGTCTTGACTAAATCATGCGTCAGGGGACGTGGTGGCGTTTTTCCCTGTAAAACCAAGGCTATGGATTGGGCTTCAAAAGGCCCGATAGAAATAGGCAATACTTTAGTTTCATCCTCATCGCACAATAAGACCAAAAAACTACCAACCTGATCCAGGGTCACCGCTTTGACTTTCACCTGTAACAGTTTAAACATCCCCTTTCAGGCTTACCTAAGATTATGCAAAATAAAAAATCTTTATAACTTTATGGCTGGATGTATAATAGATCAAGATCTGACCCGCTTGCAGCATTGGTTACATTATACTTGAATTCCATGCCTAGTTCAAATGTAATTATGGTGTTACGGTTCACCAAGGAGCCGGATTTTTGGCAGTAAAACCAAGATTGTAAAATAATCTTAGGTAAACCTGAATGTTTTTTGTTACCAAAAATTCTTTTCTGACCTTTTCCCTGGCAGCCTCTTTCATTTCTTCAGCTAAAACCGGATTTCTGAGCAGCGTCAAAATCTTTTCTGCACATTCCTCCACCGTGTTTACCATATAGCCGGTCACACCGTCTTCGATTTGTAGTTTAATGCCTCCCACATTGCCCCCTATTACCGGGGTGCCTTTCCATAAACTTTCGGCTACGGTAAGCCCAAACCCTTCACGAAGCGATTTTTGCAGGATAATATCTGAAGCTGTTTGAAAAGCATTGACTTCAAGATCTGAAATACCGTTAAAATTAGTTACAACCTTGATGTCGTAGTCTTCGCCGGCACGCCGCAAGGTACTGTAAAGGTAATCCCAACCCTCGGGATCATCGTAAGCCATAGAGCCTACCAATGCCAGTTGGACGCTGGGGAAATCTTTTTTGACAATTTTATAGGCATCGATCACCCCCAGGGGATCTTTCCAGGGATCAAACCGGGAAACCTGGGAAATCAAGGGACGGTTGGTATCAACACCAAATTTGCAGATGATGGCCTCTGCTTCTTCTTTTTTCAGGGGAATATTTTTTATGCTCAAGGGATCGATAGAGGGAGTGATAATTGTAATGTTACCAGGTTCAATTCCTTCTTTGGCATAATCATGCATAGTAAAAATTACGGCATCGTATTGGACAATATAGTTGTATAAAAAATCCCAGTATTCCTTGTTTGGAGATGATGTATCAATATGGCAGCGCCAGATCCATTTCTCATATTTCTTTTTCCTGCGGGATTCAATCAAAGCAGCGGGCTGAGGATCATGGATAATAATGTAATCATACTCCCAATCTTTCATATAGGAGGCATTCATTTGATTGTATTTAAGATACGTTTCCACATCGGAAACAGGTAAAACGCCCTCTTGACCCTGCAGGCAGTTATGAAAATTTTTGGTTATATTATAAAACTCTTCATGCCCCAAAATGGTCCACCAATCAATGTTTATCCCCATAGCCTTCATCAAGGGGACCAAAGAATGCAGTTTTTCTGCCACACCTCCCCCAAAGGCTGTAGCATTGATCATAGCTATTTTCTTATCTTTTAGCTTTTGCACTAAAAAATCAAGTTCAAATTCGGTTTCTTCGTCAATAAACTGACGGTAATCATCAAAATTTTTCTTTTGTACTTCCACTAGCTGCATAGCGCTTTTCCCCTTTTATCCGGCCTTAACCTGGCCGGTATATAATAACTGCCATACCAAAAAGTCACCCTATTCATTATTTCCGCTTCAATAATAACTTAACCAAGTAAGAAGAACCTTAAACCAATTTACGGGGGACCTCTATAACATAGAAAACTTTAAAGTTGGATATATTAAAGTCTATGGGAAAAATGGGAGCATATGTTTTAGACAGTAAAAATGGCCTGGTTGAGTTCCGTGTCTTAGCTTTCAACAAAAAAAAGGTAGAGCTTTTGCTTAGGAGCAATGAAAAAATTAAAGTGGTTCCGATGCAGAAAGAAAGGCCCCACATTTTTAGCACTGTCTTGGAAAGTGCCGGACGGGATTTGCTATACAAATTCAAACTCGAAAAGGAGGGCATTTTTCCCGACCCTTATTCTAATTTTCAACCGGAAGGTGTCCACGGTTTTTCTCAGGTAATAGATCACAACACATTCAAGTGGGACGACCAAGACTGGAGGGGCAAAAAGCTAAGTGAATTGATTTTTTATGAACTGCACGTGGGCACTTTCACACCGGAGGGAACCTTCAGGGCAGTTGCTGACAGACTCGATTACCTATTGGAGTTGGGAATAAACGCCATCGAACTTATGCCGGTGGCACAAACACCCGGAAAGTGGAACTGGGGGTATGACGGAGCTAATTTGTTCAGCGTAAATAAGAATTACGGCAGGCCCGATGACTTAAAATACCTTGTCGCTAAATGTCACAAAAAGGATATTGCTGTGTTCTTAGACGTTGTTTATAACCATCTGGGGCCGGAAGGTAATTATCTCCCTGTTTATGGCCCTTATTTCACCAGTAAACATTCCACACCCTGGGGTGCTGCAGTAAACTTCGATGACCGGCATAGCGAATATATGCGCGCCATGGTCGTAGATAACGTTCGCTACTGGCTGCAAGAATATCATTTCGATGGGTTAAGGTTGGATGCCATTCATGCCATCCAAGATGAAAGCCCTACCCATATATTACAGGAAATCAAAGATACAGCCCAAACAATTGCAGAAAAATCTAATCGACGGATAGCATTGATCGCCGAAACAGATGAAAATGATGTCAAAATTATTAATCCCCCGGAAAAAGGAGGTTACGGGCTGGATGCCCAATGGATGGATGATTTCCATCATACCGTTCACACCATCTTAACCGGGGAAAAAGCCGGGTATTACATCGATTACGGGCATCTGGGCGGGCTAGTGAAAGTTTACAAAAACTACTCCTTTACCGGTGAATTTTCCCGGTTCTGGCAAAAGAAGCGGGGCACTGATGCCTCCCAAAACCCCGGATACCAGTTCGTGGTATCCATTCAAAACCACGATCAGGTTGGAAACCGGGCGGGCGGAGAAAGGCTAAGCAGTTTGGTAGATTTCCCCACATTGAAAACAGCCGCCGGGCTGATGTTTTTTTCCCCATACGTACCGTTGCTTTTTATGGGTGAGGAATATGCAGAAAAAAACCCTTTTCTATTCTTCACAGACTACGAGGATGCCGAATTAAAAGTTGCTGTTTCTGAAGGCAGAAAAAAAGAGTTTAAGGCATTCAAGTGGGATAGCTTCAACGATCCTGAAGATGCCCAAACTTTCTATAACTCCAAGCTTACACCTCATGATAAGTGGAATCTGCAAAACAGGCAAATGTTTAGTTTTTACCGTGATTTAATTGATTTTCGAAAATCACATCCTGCTCTTAAACATCTTGCTAAAAAAAATACGATGGTAAAAGTAGACGAAAAAACCAGGCTTGTAGAAATTCAAAGGTGGCATGGATCCAGCAAGCTCACTGGTTTATTCAATCTAGGAGAAAAAGATATAGCCTTTGATAGACTTCCTTACCCGGGAAAGCAGGTTTTTAATTCACAATGGATAAAATACGGGGGAAATATAGAAGGAGACAGCAATATTTTACCGAAAAAAAGCATGGTTGTGATAGAAACCGAAAAAAATCAGCATCCTCCTTTAGCAAAATAAGGCAGTTGATGTTGGAATTTCCAAAAAGCTATAGCCTTAAAGATGTTTTGTCACTTTAAACAAGTGATAATTCTTAAGATCCTTCGTCAGCACTCAACCCGGCACCCAAGATAACAGCCAGAAACACCTTAGACGGTTATTGGCGTTTAAAATATGGTTACAAACATTATGTCGTTACAGCAGCATCCAGGATGACAGTTCAGCAGTTTGGGCAATTTAACAGTTTTGTATATCTAAGGTTTCGCAGCTGATTTATTCACCTATTTTAAGCAATAGGGCCTGCAAACAAAACATTAAACAATAGCCGGATCACCTTTTCTCTGTTTGCTAAAAAATTCTTCGATCTGTTGCGGATTCATAACATCAATGGCATCTAACATCGAAGGGAAAAGGGGCGGGTAAATATCATAAAGGTATTCATACATTTTTTCCACCATAAATTCTGCATCATCTATTTTTCCCCAAAGCCTTTGAATATGTTCCGTGGAAAGAAAGACAGCCTGGCAATAATCACGCATGAGCAGCAGCATTCTTTTTAGCTTGCCAGCCCAATCTTCTTTATCTGTTTTATTGGTTTCATATAGTTCAACAGCTTTCCCTACAGCAATTTCTTTCCATTTGAAAACTTGTTCCATTTTAGCATGTATGGAAGAAAAGTCGATTTCTCTTTCCTTAGATAGCCTCTCCATACCATATTTTAGATAATTAATGCGGCCATCAATAAAAATTTCCAGCATCCTTATGATTCCTACGATAGATCTCTCATCCAGGCTCAAAGGTTGCCGGTTTAGGATAAGCTCTAAGGGGCAAGTTTCCAACCTCGTTAAAAGAGTCATGCAAAGCAAATAACCTTTAAGGCAGGGCCTTTTTTGTCTGCCTTCCGTTGGCCTCCATCCCCAGTTGCAGGCTCTTTTCATAATCCGTAGGAACATGGCAGCCCGGGTATCCCAGTTTTCACGCATCAAATCATAACCGTTATCATCAAAATGCCTGGCTTCTGCAGGTAGGGCCGAAGAAATATTAAAATTACTAACTAGGGTATCAAATATTTCACAGAAATATTTACCGTTTTCCCAAAAGATATGAGGATACCGATATAAACCAGTTTTGTTTTTGTCATAACGGCCGACATCTGTCACCCCAAGGGGAGGGTAGTGACCGTCAGCCCTTAATATCAACCTTATCTCCGGCGCCCAGCTGATTTCACCAAATTCTATTTCCGGCAGGCTTCCCATTCCTTCATTTTTTAAAACCTCGTCGATGTATTGATCCGGGGTAACAAAATGTATGTTTAGTTTTCCTGCGGTTTCCCGCAAAATTTGCCGCCAAGCTTTTTCCATAATTTCCAGGGCAATGTCGCCAAAATCCATCAATTCCAAATCCTGTATATGCACGAGCACCCCCCCAGGGGGAGCACATTCCAATTCTTTGCGTAAAACCCCTTTATAGATCTCCACCCCTTCCTCCAGGGTAATGGGGAATTTTTCCTTGTCGCCATAGAGGTACTCATTATCAAATACGGGAAAAATGCCCAGCATATATCCCTGAAATTTTACTTCTTCCCGTTCCATTTTTGTAATGGGGCGCCATATTTCCTGTGATATAGGAAAATTTCTGGGAAGGGCAAGAATGTTTTTATGTTCCGTTTTGATAAAGAAAGGTTTGTATTTGTACTCATAACCTTCGGGACCTTTTAATTTAAAAGGGGCTTTTAGTTCATTAAGGTGGGGAAAAATTACATAATCAATGTTGGCCTTTTCTATGGCTTCAATTTTTGCATAATCGTAAGAAGCCTCAGAAGAAAAAAGGCCGTTATATTTTGGATAAGGAACATCCATAAGGCTGTGCAAGTACTGTTTGTTCCATTGTATCTCCTGGATTATTTCCTCTTCCTGCAAAAGAGAAACATGCGTATGATGCGCATGGCCGTAAATAGGATACAGCTGTCCTTTGGCATAGCCCTCCTTTAATTTTTTGAAGGCATCGGGCACCACATCTTTTATTTGGAATAAAAGTTCATTTGTGTATTCGACACACAAGGGGGCATTCAGGTTTTCTGCAAACTTTAGGCTCCGGGAATAAATATCCCGGCCCTCCTCCTTTCTTTTTTTCATATAATTTTCATCCAGTATTGTATCTTTCATGGGGTTTTTTTCATCCAAACTTGCAAGTAGCATCTCCGGCAGATCCCAGAGCAATTCATGGGCATGGAAAGCCAAAATTACATAGATGTTTTTCACCAAAACAACCCTCCTGTTTTTTATAAATCAACTTTTGTATTATACCCAAAATCTTAGCTGTAAAACCCTGCAAGCCCATGACTGTTCAAAGCAAATACAAACAAGGATCTGGTAAATACCGGGTTTTCCGAAAAACCGAAACATTGAAGAAGTTTTGTAGCCGTAAACATAATGACAACTTCACACATTTTTGAGAATAGAGGTCTGCATTTTGGTAAAACTATATGAAGCCGGATTGGGATAAAACAAAGGCTTACGCTTTCAGGAGGTGAATCAATGGGCCAACAAAAAATTCACTGTAGCATAAACAATTGCCATTATTGGGGGGAAGGTAACCGGTGCCACGCTAGGGAAATAATGGTAACATCCGATTCCATGGGTGCATCCTTGCCGGATCAGTTAGATGCACTCCAAGCAAGCTCTGTTGACGCTGCCCCGGTTGAATCCTGCATGGAAACCTGCTGCAAAACCTTTGTAGAGGAAGGATCCGAAAATATCGACGTTGACGGTATTACAAAAATATAGTTTTATTTCAAATATGTACATACCGTAAAGCAAATCGGGACTTTGGTCCCGATTTGCTTTTTACGGTGTTCCCGGAAAGCTGATAGTACCATGTTCCTAAAACTGTCATTTTGAACGTTAGCAAAGGAATCTTGAAAATTTTTACTGCATGTGAAATGATATCCTTTAAAGCCGGGCAAAATTTTGGGCGATTAAACAGCGATTAAATCCTAGACGTTCTACACATTCACATTATTCATATCGTTGTTACGCCGGCCAGGCAGTGCCAGCTAGGCAGTCGGGCCGTCGATGCCGGCACCGGAAAAAGTGGCCATCTCTTTTAAAATTTTAAGGGCGGCCTCTATAATGTTTATAACCAGTGCCGCGCCCGTACCTTCCCCCAAGCGCATGTTCATATGTAATATAGGCACGACACCCAAAATTTCCAGCATTAGCTTATGGCCGCATTCTTCAGAAAGATGGGAGGCCAGCAGATAATCTTTGACATAGGGATTCATGTGGGTGGCAACGAGCGCCGCTGCCCCGGAAATAAATCCATCCAAAACAACAGGAACCCTTCTTGCAGCACATCCCAAAATAACTCCTGTTAAACCGGCAATCTCCAGTCCTCCCACCTTGGTCAAAGTTTCTAAGGGATTGGATGCATTGGGGCTATTAACCTTCAGGGCCTTTTCAATAGCCCCTATTTTCAACTTTAACCGTTCATCATCAACGCCGGTACCCCGGCCGGTTATTTCTTGGGGGGAGGCTCCGGAAAAAACAGATAGAAGAGCGGCACTTGAAGTAGTGTTGCCAATGCCCATTTCACCTATTCCGATCAGCTCACTTCCCTCGTCCAGGCAGTTGGAAACAGTTTCAAAACCAACTTCCAGAGCCTTAAAGGTCTGCTCAGGAGTCATAGCCGGTCCCTTGCACATATTCATTGTCCCGTAGGCCACTTTTTTATTCCATAAAAAATGGTTATCTGCAAAGTCTGCGTTGACACCAACATCTACCACGACTAGCTCGGCCCCTACATGGCGTGTAAGGACACTCATCGCGGCACCGCCTTCCAAAAAATTCAGGACCATCTGGGCTGTAACTTCCCGTGGATAAGCGCTTACCCCTTCTTCCGTCACGCCATGATCACCGGCCATAAGTATGCAAGTTTTCTTACTGATTGAGGGTATAACCTTTCCCGTTATACCGGCTATTTTCTTGGCAATGGATTCCATTACCCCCAAGCTTCCCCGTGGTTTAGTCAGGTCATCAAGCCTGGCCTGCGTCTTGGCCATTACAGCTTCATTTAGCGGTTCAATTCGTTCCAGCAACTTTTCCAAATCAAACATTTTAGCAACCCCCTAAACAAAAAATTTAAAACTATTTCAACCACCGGTAATAAAAAACCGGAAACACCGCGCAATACTGCATTTAACAGCTGACATAAAATAAATCTTGCCACCAAAACATACCACTGCTTTGACTGTTCACCCACGGTAAAAAATCCAAATGCTATATAAAACAGTGCTCCTTTTCCGCAAATCCTTAAAAAAAATCTCCGACCTTGTAATAAGGCCGGAGATTTTACCATCATCCCCATATATTTACTCAAAAATATTTTTAAGGGCAGGTCTCCTGGCTCCCGGATCATAGCACCTTTAGCGCCTTCCCGCTTCCCTTTCCCTTTAAGGTTTGAAAAACAGTGGCCTTGCCTTTGGCTCCCCGGTTACAGTGGCGGGACCGCGCAGGAATTGCACCTGCTTCCCTATTCTCCGTTAAACGGCACCCCTAAAAACACTGTTTTATAAAGACGGATAACATAGATCCGCGTATGAATATGTTTGGAAAACGTTAATTACTTTAAAGACTGCCGGCTACAAAAATTCTTTCTTAATCATACCAAATACAGCCGTGATGTCAATAGTCCGATAAGAATTAGTATTGGCCACTATTTACCATCACCCAGCATTATTATCTAAATATTAATAAAAAGTTAACATAATATTATAGGTTCTTAATAATTGTAACAGGGCATTGGTCAGCAGGCTTGCCCTGTTTTTGTTTTTAAGTATAATGGTTAACATAACTTCCTAAAAGTGGAGACCCTATTTAGTAAAAACTCTTTTGGGAACAAACAGTTATACAGGAGGTATACATATGTTGCAGAACACCGAAAAACCTTTTTGGAGGTTATTGCTGTTGCTACTGATACCGGGCCTTCTAGTTTTTTCCTGGTGCCCGATCAGCGAAGCGGCAATCAACCACCAGGTCGTTCCCGGCGAAACACTTTTTTGGATAGCTCAGAAATATAGTATTTCCGTAAATGATCTGGCCAAAACCAATGGGCTTGCAAATCCTTCACTGATTTACCCTGGGCAGGTTCTAATAGTACCAGGCAATATACATACTGTCCAAAACGGAGAAACCCTGTGGATACTTTCACAAAAATACGGGATAGGCCTTCCCTCAATAATCGCCGCCAACCCGGGCATATCGCCTCATGACATTTATCCAGGTCAAAAAATAAACATACCCGCCGATTCCAGCGGTTCCGGCACCCTCCCTTCACGCGGGGGGCGGAATTACAGTGCGCAGTATTCGCCACAAGAAATTGATCTTTTTGCACGCTTGGTTCATTCCGAAGCGGCAGGGGAATCATATATGGGACAAGTTGCCGTGGCAGCAACAATACTAAACAGGG
>JAAZMP010000085.1 GCA_012798755.1 Bacillota bacterium | reverse complement strand
TACCATAAAAGCGAAAAATTGTCGACCTCCCGGGGTTTTTACGCTATTGGGGGTCGACGAACTTTATAACTTAAAAATATCCTCGATAAATTATAATCAGCATATTCTACGCTTAACACAGAACCAACACCACAATACAAAAAAGAAAAATGTTTACCTGGCCGCAATCTAATTTTCACATAACAGAAAGTTTTCAATTTTTATCATCACTTCAGTTTTATATTTCCAGGGAATTACAAAAGTTCATATTTTTCATATTCCCTAAATCTAACGTGTTTAAATTTCCTTACTGTTTTGACTGAGTTGTCAGCCAGTGTTTCTTCTGCAAGAACTCTTTCTGTAGTCGCATAGATGGGAATGAGATTTTTGGATTTGCAAAAATCTACCGTCAAAAATACTGCGCCAAATTCTCCTTGTACTAAAACATAATCTTTAGGATTGGCATTTTTATCTAACCAATCTAAAATCGGCTTTAGATGTTTCTTAAGTGAATAGATTTCTGGCGGAATATCTGACCATACATTTTGCAATTTCGACGGCAGAGAAACAATTCTCTTTACTTTAAAATCATTTTCCAGTTCTCCCTTTTGTTCTAAAGTCAATAGGTGAGAAAAGAGCAGAAAAATTTGCTTCATCTTCATACCTCCGGGAATAAAATTATAACGATACTGATAACTAGCCAAGAATTAATTCTTCAGCTTCCCCTAAGAATTTTTCTAAATCTCTTAATATCTTTTTCGGCTTGCGGATAGAAAGAGCCCAACCGGCATGGTTGATATCATTTCTGGTTGGCCCCATTTTTTTACTTTTTCCAAGAGGGGCCTTATAAGTTAAACAATAACGGCATGGGTCGTATCTGGAATTGCCGAGGAGTGTAAAAAGCTTTCTAGCCAAAATATACCTCCTTTAATCCAAATATTTTTTTATCACTTCTACTTTCTCAACGTTTTTGCGCTGAGGTTTTTCCCAATCCTTTGGCCGCCAAGTTTTATACCAATCAGCAAGGTTTCCTGCTATCTCTCTCTTCTCTTTAGCATCTACCGATTCATCTTTCAAGCGCTTTAGCCATTTTACTGTAAGTTTTTCCATAAAAGTATTTTCATCAACGCTGAATCCTTCTTCTTCCATTTCCCTTCTGATCGGTGTCATTTTCTCTAGCCTTCGTTTTTGTTCTTCCTCTTTAATTTTAGCCTTCAGCTCGTTTTTATGGACCTTTGTAAGATCTTCTGCCGCCTTAAAACACCCATAACCTGTAGCCGTTTTTGCCCCCGCTCCTATTGTCGTCAAAGCTTCATCTAACCACTTCAAAGCTTTCGTGCAATCTTTCTTAGCTTTTTCTTTCCCGGGAGCGACAAAGAAAATAAACCTTTGTTGTTCATCAACCGTTAAAAAGGGTATGGGGGTAGGGTTGCTCCAATCTCCCGGACAGCCCCCTTCGGCATAATATGAACCATAATGCGGTGTCATAATATCCACTGCTAAATTTATTTTTCCGTAAGGCAATGCATCAAAAAAAATCACGCTGCCCATTTGGTCATTAGAACCAAAGATTCTGTTTATGTCATCATCATCAATTTCCAGCCAGTTTTCCGCCCAGTCCCTAGCAAGGCCTTTTATGGAACTGCCGGCGATGTAGGGTACACCAAGGACGTGATTCCATAAAAAACCAACTTCAACCGGATGGTTCAAGCCGGTTCCGGTAACAAACCTTTCCTTGAGCTCATAAATTTCAAATTTGCCTCCCAAATTATTTATTAAAAGAGACAGACGTTCAACATGTTCATCTAAAACAATTCTGTCTTCGGCAGTGATCTTCTTGGCTTTGTCAACTATTTCCTTGAGAAATTCGTGTTTTTCCAAGCTGATATCCGGACCGAATCCTCCTTGCCAATGCTTGCAAAATTTTTGATGATAAAGACCTAAATTCAATTTATTATCCTTGCTTTTAAGATTATTAAAAACATCCCTAACCTTCTTATACAAGGGTAGTCTCATTAGCCTTCACCTCTTGGGAGAGATATGCGGTTGCAAATTTTTTCAACCATTCCAAAACTTTTAAAGCTTCGGCTTGAGCCCTGATATATGTCTTTCGATCGCTGTTGCTTATTGCTTTTATCAGATTCTTATTTTTTAAAAAACCTCTGTCACCGCATAGCCAACCGCTTAGATCTTCGTACAGCATTTGGTCAGGATTATCTCCGTCTCCTTTTCCGACCGCCAGCAAAGTTGCCGCGGACTGACCCAAACCGCACATAATAATTGTCGCCGACAAACTCTTTACCCGATTTAAATATCTTGCCCTGCTGTCACCTTTTAGCAGGCTTCTTCTTTTTTCTATTGCCTCAAGAGCATATGCCGCTCTTTTTTGTTCTAAATTTCCTTTCATTTTTCATCATCCCCCCAACGACTCAAAACGCACCATCCTTGGCCTATAGTCTCATTGCCGCCAATTTGAATATAGGGCTTTTCCGCGAAAACCTCCATTAAATTTGCCAATGAATCTTCCCTGCCCGTCCGTGGTAACAACATACTATAAAACAGAGTATCAGCAGGCAAGCACTCTTCATACCACAAGCCCGCGCTGGTCTTTGTTTCGCTTTCAAGTCTGTTTCTGGCCCGTACTTCCAAACCATACCGGGCATAATAGCTAAAAACATCATCGCTTACTAAAACCAATTGTTCTAAAAGTCTATCTCTAAGCGATTGGTGAAAGATTAGGGGCTTTATCTTCTCCGCAACTTTTTCCAACACTTCATCGCCTTGACGGGTAAAAATAATCTCTTCCAGAAATAATTCCTCATCAGAAGCTCGAAACATGGCATGTTCTTCATCTTTTATAGCAATCTTCCCGATGCTTTTTATTTCATGTCCCGTCAATTTCAAATCACGGAAATACCTTTCCAGTATATACGGGCAAGTTACCCATTTATAATGACCTATTAATGTACGTACGGGTAAAAGCAGAAGCCTGCCGTCGGTTATTGCTACATTACCAATTTGATTTTGCGCTCCAAAAATTTCATTGGCCCACTTTTCACCGACTCTTTCTTCCACACTTTCTCGTAATGCACCCTTTAGGGATGACCCAACCAAGACAGGGTAATTAGTATTAACTTCCCGTGCCACGGGTAAATCCACAACGCCAGTGGAACTCTCCGCACCCGGATGCATACTGGTTTCATTTAACAATCCAATAAGGCCGGCTTTCATTATTAATCCCCCCATTTTCCAATTATAATTTGATTGAATCCCAGTGGATTAGTAATCTTACCGTGAAGCTCCTTTAGAATATCAATATCTTCAGTTTTACCTTCGTAAAACCAAATGCTACCCTCCGGTATAATTGGCAGCAAAGGTCTCGGCTCTCGCCTGACCAAATCGAATCCACCCAACTGTTCCATTTTCCCAATACAGGCGGAAACGCATTTACCGGGAATATCAGGAAAACCTTTTTTGATTAAATCTTGCATCTTTTCGTTTGTTTCCTTAATAGAACTAAAAGGCCAAATGCAACCGGGTGTCACCAATATAACGGTAAATTTAATTGTCCCTTTGTCGGTATTAAAATCCGGAAAAAAGGGCAAAATATCTTCTTTATCCGTAACCTTAACTGAAACCATCCTGCCTTCACCACCTAAAGATAAGGTCGACGGAGCTTTTTTATGCCACTTTTCATCAATGCCTTTTACTTTTACAGCTATAGACAAATTTTGCTTCGTCCTTACGTGAGATGTAAAATAAAGCATCTGCTCTTGTGCCGTTCCCGACGAGCGGTTAATAGCAATACCGGCCCTTTCCTCGTTTTGCCACAAATATTCTTTTTCATCAAAATCATCAGCTGAAAGTTCAAATGGTTTACCGTTCAGAAGATCTTGCAAACTATTTCTCTTTATCATGAAGCCTTGCATTGATTTTGCACCCTTAAGGGGCTTCTTCAGCTCCGGCAATCGAACCCCCCCCATATCGGTTTGATAAGATTTTTTGCCGGGCAGAACATAGCTAAATTGCATAGCATCTTCTTCCGTCCTTTTGTAAAAAAGGTTTAATGGAACCGGAAACAAATATTCTTTATCATTTATGAGATAGGGCCCTTCAAAAGAAATTTTGCCGAAGCTATCACTATCACCTAACTCCGCGGGAAAAGGCATACTTCCGCCCGGTCGCCAACCTTGCCCAAGAGCCAAAGCTGTTCTGATAGCTCCTTGCAAAGTAAACATATAAGGCGGGAACAGACTTTTAATTCCCGTTCCTCCCCCCTCCCCTGCATTGTGGGGCGTACCATCCCGAAAAAACAATGTATCAAGGGCTTCAAACTGCCATATCTTGGCAACCATGCTTCCACCTCCCGGTTAAAAATTTTACCAAAAGAGCACCATCAATATTAAAACCTTTTTGCTTTATAAGGGTACCCTCCTTATTACGATAATAAATGCTGCAAACCTCAAGCAATTTCTTCATTAGCGGAAGCACCTCTTTGTTGCTTAAAGTTCTGCCTTTTTTGCTCATACTTCTAACATATTCCGCGGTTAAAAGATCCAGAAATTTACCCTCGGGAAAAGCGGAACCTTCTTCTAAAAATAAACTTAGCTCTCGCCTTATGTTATATATAAAACTATGGGAAATAAAACCTTCCCTTTGCTGACTAGCCGGATTATTTCTTTCGTCGCTTTGACCCATTGCCGAGGACAGCTCTTTAAATAAATTTTCGTGTTCTTCAACGGTCAAAAACTTTTGCCAAGGCATAGCCCAAACCAGATCTTTGCCTCCGGTGTTCCAGGTGCTTATAGCAAGAGTTGACCGGCCATATTTTTCTTTTGCCACCTTGTCCAATAGTGATTGAATTTCATCATATACCTGGGTCAAGGGTGTGTGATGGTGAGCAAAAATAATTGCCGCAGAAATGGTGGCTTTCTTTTCCGAATCTATAATAGGAGCAAGTAAAGCCGTATATTTTTTACTTAATTCAACTGCAGCGTCAATTGCCGTATTTACGGGAAGTATGGCAAAAACATCTTCTCCCCCGGCATATATTGTCCGACCATCATTTTTTTCAATAACTGCAGGTACACTTTTGCTAAAATCAGATATGGCTTGGCTTATTTTTTCTTTAACACAGCTATGTTCATGGAGAATTGCTCCCATATTATCGCCGTCCATGCTTAAGAGGGCATAATAGGTGTCTGCTTCAAATGTTTTTTTGTTTATAGCTTTCAGTTTTGCAGTCAGCTTTTCTCTGATGGTGCAAGTATTTTTTTCCCAGAGATTATCATTTAATAAAGTGTGATCGTAAAAGAAATTGCCGTCCAATGAAAGAAAGTTTCTTAATTGAAAATCTTTTTTTGTTGCTCTATCTAAAGATTTAATACCGGCATGATATTCACTGCCAGCACCTTTTAGCTTTTTTGCAACTTTGGCAAAATCAAGGGCTTGTTTATCAGCTTTCTTTATAACATTCTTCAGCCAAGGAATGGCAGACATATAGGTCGTAGACGGAAAATTAAGGGGTAAGTTGGTGCCCTCGAGAATATTGTAGGCACGGGGGAAAACTCTTTTTATCAAAGCCACCGCACATAATCTTTCTCCCTCCTTGAGATCAAGCGCCGCGAGCTTTAAATGCAATTTCTCCCAAAAATCCTTTTGCTTTTTGCTTTCACCCTTGCGCGATGATCTACTATAACCGGATATTTCCTGCAAATTACCGAACAATGTACATTTGTCGCCGAGTTCGACTCCGGGTATATGGCTGCGCCAATTTTTTCTTTTATCTAAAAGGCTTTCATCTTCTTCGTTTGTTACAACCCACTGCACATACCAAAAGTTTTCTACTTGTCGATCCCAAATTTCTTTTGTGCCTTTACCAAGCGGAGCTATTTCTTCAATATATTCTTGCCAAACAAAATCGGCAATTTTTTGCCAAGCGGCATTTAGTCTTTTTTTACAACGAGTAGGCTCAAAATCCACAGGTATTTTTGCTTGAAAACGATTTGGGTAATGGCCGATGGGTAGATTATTATGGGAATTGGGCAAATTTCCGTTTTTATAAGGAGGAAAAATCAATTGGCCCCCGTTTTCATCAATTTCTTTCATAGCCTGTTCCGTTAGGTATGAAAGTACGTAGGAACCGGTCCAATAATCTCTTAGCCTTCTGGCCTTGCCTACAAATTCCTGTACCGGTCCTAAGGAAAAATGAAAATTACGCATTTCAGTCATTGAACCTCACCTCCGCTCCATCCAGTTCTTTTTTGCACTGATCCATAAATTCATTGACTATTTTATAAGAAACATTGGGCTTCAGTTCTTTTTCGAATTTCCTGCCTTCCGATTGGGCCATTAAAATTTGGCTATTTGGCGGCAAAAATTTTGATGGAAACAGGGTAATAACGGGAATGTAAGTTGTGCCCTTAGGTCCTTTTAACAAAACAATTTTTATAAACAAGGGACTTGCTCGGCGCGTCTTATTTCTATCCCCTGTTAAACTGGATATTACTATCGGATCAATCGTCGCCTCACCTCTTTCACCCATGCCCGCAAAGAAATAGTTATGGGGCAAACCAAAGGCCACTCTTTCCGGATGGCTATCGGCTTGACCGCTTTTTAGAAAATCGGATACAAGTTTGGCATCTTTTTTGCAGTCTCGCCTAAATGCCATCATTTTACCGCCCACTTCTTTTAAAGCCGCGCTAAAGCTATTATATTCTTTTAAAACAATAGTCCTGCTATTTTTGCTGAAAGCTGTGTATTCCGGCTCATCGTTGCCAAGCTTTAAAGAAGAATAAAATGCTTGATATGTCTTTATTAAATCTTCTTTGCTTTTTGGCGGTGACCAAATGTTTTCACCTTCGGCAACTATTGAATCTAAAGTTAATGAACCAAAACCTCTTCTGCTTCTGCTTCCCAAGCCCCCAAATAAACCTAAAGCTTTGATAGGCATTATTAAATCATCATTAATAATCTTGTCCCTCATCCTTGGTTTCAATAGTAATTTTAATTGAAAAGCTTGATCAGGGCGGATATAAGGCCTATACCTTACCTCCCCGCCTTTTCTGTCATCCAAACCATAACCTAGATAGGCTGTCCCACCTTTAAATAGCTTTCGAAATTTATCAGTAGAATTTGCTTGCGTGACAATTTTAAGTTCTTGAGTTTCTATTTTAAAAAAAACATTGCTTTGTGCATTTGTGTTGCCGAAAATTTTATCCTCTGCTTTTTTTACCTCTCTATAGTTTTTATGCTTCCCGTAGTTTACAGCCCGAAACCAAAATCGCAAGACCCCTTTGAGCGAGGTCGGTTTAAGTTCTGCGGTTCGTTCTATATCAGCACCCCCTAAAAAAAGCGGCGTTGTTATTCGATAAACCGCATTTATTTTCCTCACATAAATACCTCCCCTTGTCTGGTTTTTCTTGTAAATTTTATACCAGCAAT
>JAAZMP010000084.1 GCA_012798755.1 Bacillota bacterium | reverse complement strand
TATTCTTTATTAATTCTTCAAAATCCTCTTTTATCCTGGCTTAAATCGCCTTTCAAACACGATTTTTAGCTTCTTTTAGTTTGTCAAGATATTTATAATCCAACTTTACTGCACCGATAAAATCAGAAGAACCCAGACCTTTGCCATGAAAGTCTGATCCACCGGTGACAAGAAGGTTATATTCCCTGGCAATTCCTACATACCGGCTGCTATCAACAGGCCGGCACTTAGGATGATAGGCTTCAATACCCCATAAGCCCATATCGACCATTTTCGGAATCAATTCATCAGCCTTATAGATGACCGGGTGGGCCAAAACAGAGATACCGCCCGCCCCGTGAACCAGGTCCAACGCCTCCTGAAAAGATGGCTTGCGGCGTTCTACGTAGGCCTTACGATTGTTTCCTATATATTTTGCAAATACTTCTGCCGGGGTATTACAGTACCCCTTTCGGCAAATGACCATAGCCAGGTGAGGCCTGCCCGGCATGTTGCCCCCGGCTTCTTCCAGCACTTCGGAGAACTCAACATTTAATTTAATTTCATTTAATTTGGCTATCATCTTATTCATCCGCTCAAAACGGCTTTTTCTAATCCAAGCAAGGGTTTTTTTTAGTAAAGAATCTTCGGGATTGCAATAATATCCCAATAAATGGACTTCTATATTTTTAAAACCAGCACTAAGTTCTATTCCCGGTACGACCTCCACCCCAAATTTTTTACCTGCTTTTTCTGCAAGTTTTACTCCCTGCATAGTGTCATGATCAGTGATACCAATGGCGGCAATATTATTTTTTTTAGCCTGTTCAACTGCCTGTGTAGGGCTTAAAACCCCGTCTGAGCAAGTAGTATGTACATGCAGATCAATGTATCTCACTCATTTTTCTCTCCTTACCAAGACGTTTCCAAAAATCTTCTGGTCGTTTATACAACATTCATACCATAATCATATCATAATTTGTTAGAAATGTTGTTTGCACAAAAAAACACACCTTTAACGCAAGAAGGTGTATTTTTTAAATTAAAAATATTTAAAATAACATTTTTAACGAGGTTCGATAATAAGTTTAATAGCTGTTCTTTCTTCACCATCGATTTGAATGTCTGTAAAGGCAGGTATGCATATTAAATCCATACCGCTTGGTGCGACAAATCCCCTGGCTATAGCAACTGCTTTTACAGCTTGATTGAGTGCTCCCGCTCCAATCGCTTGAATTTCCGCTCCGCCTCTTTCTCGCAAAACTCCGGCCAAAGCCCCAGCCACAGAGTTAGGATTGGATTTTGCCGAAACTTTTAATACTTCCATTAGCTAATTGTTACCTCCTTATAAGCAAATTATTTTCTTTATACCTTGCAATTGACTTGTTTTATTATATTCTATAGTGTTTAAAGATTTCCTTCCATCAATTTAAAAAAATTTATCATTTTTTTTCAAATATTATATTTCTTGGCTATTCTCTTAATCTTAAGAGCCTTGCCGTTGGAAGGATCGATTTTGAGATAGACTCCGTTTAATATACTCTTTCCGGTAGCTATACGAAATTTCGGCGGCAAGCCGGTCAAAAATCTTTCTAAAGCTAAACCGGGATCCAAACCCAAAATAGAATTGTAGGGCCCTACCATGCCTGCATCACTGATGTAAGCTGTTTTTTCGGCGAAGATTCTCTCATCAGCAGTTTGTACATGGGTATGTGTTCCAATAACAGCGCTTACTTTGCCCCTTAAAAACCAGCCCATAGCAATTTTTTCTGAAGTAGCCTCAGCATGAAAGTCCACAATGATAGCCGGTGTAATTTTTCGCAGGTAAGCAATCTCTTCCATGGCGGCTTGGAAAGGACATTCCGCAGGAGGAGACATAAAAATTCGTCCTATCAGGTTTATAACGCCAATAGAATGTCGGCCGCACTCAACCACAACCCTTCCCTTTCCGGGAGCATGTACAGACATATTAGCGGGTCTTAACAAACGATTTTCCTGATCAATTATTTCAAATACTTCTTTCCTGTCCCAGATATGATTGCCGGAGGTAACAACATCTATCTTATTTAGAAATAGCTCATTTAAGACAGGTGGGGTTATACCCCTGCCACCGGCTGCATTTTCGCCATTAGCTATAACCAAATTTATTTTATAATATTCAATTAATTTTGGCAACAGCATTTTTACTGTTTTCCTGCCGGGGCGACCTACAATATCCCCTAAAAACAAAATATTCAATGCTTTACCACCCTAACTGATCTACTATTTGTCAAAAACATATACTTTTCCCGCTTCACGAAAAGCAAGCAGGTTTTCTTTGCTTTGTTTTTTTTGGGGAAGCAGATATTCAATAAATTCCTCCCCGTTTGTTTTTAAACTATTATCGTTACGTACATCGAAAATTATATTATTTTTAAACCACTTTAAAATTAAACTGCTGACAAGGTTTACCTCTTCCACATCAATGCTTTTTCTTTTAAAAATTACCTGCAAAAGTGTCCATGATTTAACATTCCTTCTTTTCAACCTAGGAATGCCTTCAATATTTAAAAGTTCATTATATGCTTTGACAGAACTATAAAATTCTTTTCTGAATTCTATGTACTCTGTACGTGTAATATTTACCTTTAACATAAAAGAAAAAATAATTTTGCCTTGCCCTAAATTGTAATTAATCGTAAATATTTGTGGGAAATTAACGAGAAGAAAAATTAACAAGCTAACATTGGATAGTTCCTCTTTTTTTAAGTTTGACCGCATGGTGTCTTCAGCTCCTGATTATTAAAAAGAAGAGATGGTAGATAATTATATTCAATAATAGTTTGTCAAATTCCTTCCTATAAAAGCAAATAGTGCCTTGCGGCACTATTTACCATTACCTTTTACTATTATCTTGCATATTCCACTGCCCTGGTTTCCCTGATGACAGTAACTTTGATCTGACCAGGGTATTCCAGCTCTTTTTCAATCTTTTTTGTGATATCCCTTGCTATTCGTACGGCAGTAAAATCATCGATCTTTTCCGGTTTAACCATAATCCGTATTTCTCGGCCCGCTTGTATGGCGTAAGCCTTTTCCACACCGTCAAAGGAGTCCGCTATTTCTTCGAGTTTCTCTAAACGTTTAATGTAGGCTTCCAGTGTTTCCCGACGGGCACCGGGCCTCGCCGCCGAAATTGCATCGGCAGCTTGTATTAAGACTGCCTCTACTGATTGGGGTTCGATATCTCCATGATGGGCAGCAATGGCATTGACAATTTTGGGCGATTCGCGATATTTTTTAGCCAACTCCGCACCATTTATAACGTGAGGACCTTCAATCTCATGATCCAACGCTTTTCCAATATCATGAAGCAATCCCGCTCTTTTCGCAGTTTTGACATCCAAGCCTAATTCAGCCGCTATTATACCGGCAAGATGAGCGACTTCCAGGGAATGCTTAAGTACGTTTTGACCATAACTTGTACGGAATCTTAATCTCCCGAGCATCCTTACTAACTCGGGATGAAGCCCATGCACTCCTACTTCGAAAGTAGCCTGTTCTCCTTCTTCACGTATTTGGGCTTCGACCTCGTTTTGTGCTTTCTCCACCATTTCCTCAATGCGGGCAGGGTGTATGCGGCCGTCAGTGATCAATTTTTCCAAAGCCAAACGTGCCACTTCCCGGCGTATGGGATCAAATCCTGATAAGATCACTGCCTCTGGTGTATCATCTATAATTAGATCAATCCCCGTCAGCGTTTCCAGGGTTCTGATATTTCTACCTTCCCTGCCGATAATACGCCCTTTCATTTCATCGTTGGGCAAATTTACAACAGAAACTGTGGATTCAGAAACATGATCGGCAGCACAACGCTGTATGGCCTGTGTTATAACTTCCCTAGCTCTTTTGTCAGCTTCAACTTTCGCCTGTTGTTCAATGTCTTTGATCATCTGTGCCGTTTCATGCTGTATTTCGTCTTTTACTCTTTGAAGAATGATTTTTTTTGCTTCTTCTGTAGAGAGCATGGAAATCCTTTCCAGTTCCAGGCGTTGTTCCTTGTAAATGTCTCTTAGCTCTTCCCGAAGAGCAGCTATTTCTTCTTCGCGCTTTTTTAAGTCCTCATCCTTTTTTTCCAACCTATATATTTTCCTGTCTAGAGACTCTTCTCTTTGTAAAATACGCCTTTCCAGGCGTTGTATTTCCGAACGCCTCTCCTTAGTTTCCTTTTCAAATTCGTTTCTTAATCTGTGAACTTCTTCTTTAGCCTCCAGAATCCTTTCTTTTTTTAACGTTCGGACCTTTTTCTCAGCGTCATCTAATATTTTTTCGGCAGCTTCTTCCGCAGAGGCTATTTTAGCTTCTGCCAAATATTTACGAATAAAATAACCAGCACCAAGTCCTAGAACTAAGCTGATAATTACTGCAATAACCGCTAAAGAATCCAATAATACACTCACCTCCTATAATTTAGTTGATTTACTTATTTCGCTTCAAGATCATTTGCAAAAATAATAAGCTGTGGATTTTTCACAGCTTAAAATAGCATGACCACCTTCACTCCTTGAAGAATGATCAGAACAGAAATAAACAATCTACGCTTTTATTTACCATAGGGTTTATTTAAAATGCCATAGACTATATAGCTTGGCATCGTTCAATGGTCACATCTATTTTAAGGTAATGTATCATTCAATGAAAACGTTTCTCGAAATAATTTTATCCTCTTTATATTGTTATGTCAAGTAAGAAAAGTTTTCAAAACCTAATACAAAGGTCGCTACTATAAAAAAGTTTACGTTAGCTTTTAAAGACATTAATTATTTCCGTATGGGCTTATTTTTTCTTTTTTTCCTTTTCTTTCTCTTTTTCTTCCTTCTTTTCTTTCTCGGAATCCAGCAGGTTGTATAATTTACGAACTTGTTGTTCTATCTCACTTAGCATTTCATTGTTTTCTTTTAGAAATTCCCTGGCGTTATCTCTTCCCTGCCCTAATCTTTCCTCCTTGTAGGAGTACCAAGCTCCACTTTTATTGACGATTTCTTTTTCAACGGCCAAATCCAAGATGCATCCTTCTTTAGATATACCCTCTCCATAAATAATATCGAATTCTGCCTGTCTAAAGGGTGGGGCTACCTTATTTTTAACTACTTTGGCCCTGGTACGGTTGCCAATCATATCATTACCGCGCTTTAGGGTTTCCATTTTGCGTATATCGAGCCTTACAGAGGAATAAAACTTTAAAGCCCTACCTCCCGGTGTAACCTCGGGATTTCCAAACATGATCCCTACTTTTTCCCTGATTTGGTTTATAAAAATCGCTGTTGTTTGTGATTTGCTGATTGCCCCGGACAACTTTCTCATGGCCTGGGACATAAGACGAGCCTGCAGCCCCACATGAGCATCCCCCATTTCGCCTTCAATTTCGGCCCTGGGGACAAGAGCGGCTACAGAATCAATAGCAAGTATATCAATCGCACCGCTGCGAACCAACACCTCCGCGATTTCCAAGGCCTGTTCACCTGTATCAGGCTGAGAAACCAACAATTCATCCACATTAACACCTAGTCTTTTAGCATAAACGGGATCGAGGGCATGTTCAGCATCTATGAATGCTGCAAACCCCCCTTTTTTTTGTGCCTCGGCAATTACATGCAGGGCGACTGTTGTTTTGCCGGATGATTCGGGGCCAAAAATTTCAACAACTCTCCCCCTGGGAAGCCCTCCGACTCCAAGGGCAATATCCAGTGATAAAGCTCCAGTGGGAATCACATTGATACTTTCCCTTGCCTCCGAACCAAGTTTCATAATAGAGCCTTTCCCAAATTGCTTCTCTATCTGCAGCAGGGCTACCCCCAATGCTTTCTGTTTTTCCATATTTAGCAAATTGCCTCCTTAACTTCTATTATAAAACGTTTGTTTGCTTTCTCTTACTTAATTCCTTTATATGGGGAGAAATTCCTGCCTGTTTCACATTTTATTTTAGCAAAAATTTCTGCAAAGGGGTATAAAGAGGACCAGTGGGCCTAAGAACACTTTTCATCAAATAAATACTATCAATATTTAGTTTGGTTTTACATTCCCAAGGTTCAGTAAAAACCGAAGGCTCGGCTTCAAAAATTTCACTTCTCTTTTTTCTGCCTATAGTTAGATGCGGTCTGTATTTTTTATTATTAATTCTTGCGGTAGCATCCTTAAACTGCAGATCTTCATAAATTTTTTCAATTTCTTTTGCCAAATCAACAAGTGCTTTTCTCCCGTCACTTATTCCAATCCAGATAACCCGGGGCCTTGCCGGAGAAGGAAAAGCTCCCAAACCAGCCAAAGATATCTTAAACGACGATGTTCTACTAGCCAGTTTCCTTAAAGGGGCCTTCATCAAGGCAACTTGCTCCTCGTTTATCTTTCCTAAAAATTTTATAGTAATATGCAAGAGCCGGGGAGCGACCCGCCTTATGCCTTTAATTTTTCCTTTAAGTTCTTTCTGAATTTCCGTAAGCTCCTCCCTTATCTTATGATCCAAATTTATAGCCAAAAAAGCACGCATTTACCTCATTCCTTATATAGACTGTTAAGTATATTATGGATAAAAATTGCTTTTTTGTAAATAGTGCCGTCAGTCTAAATTGTTTATTGATCATTGAATAAAAAGCGTTCGAAACTAAAATTCAGGGGGAATTGCTTCACTTTGATTAGATCTGCACTGAAAGGAACATATACTTCCTCTTTTTCCAAAGGTTGAAAATTCAATAAAATGAGACTGAAATCAATTTCCAGGTTTTTCAAACCCCTAATTCCTGAGGATCCGGTAGTCCCCGCATTAAGCTCCAGGTAATTATCTGTTTTTTTGATGCAAGGTTTGTGTAAGTGTCCTGCTAACAATGTGTTGTTATTATGGCGAAGATATTTAAAACAATCGGGATTATGAGCAGCAATTATATCAATATTTCCCCTCTCGCGGATCATTTTTTCTAATTTTTGCGCTGTTTTTTCCATTAATTTATCGTCCGAAACCAATGCTGCAGTAGAATATGAAGCTGGATCGGCAATGCCCGCTATGTGAAAACCCGCTATTTCCACTATGTCTTCCTCCAAAACAGTAATATTCTCCATTTTTTTTAGCGCTTCAATCAGAAATGGGGAATCATGGTTCCCGGGGATAAATACATAAGGAGTTTTAAAGGCTGCCAGATGCTGCAAAAATAATTCCATTTCCAGCGAAGTTCCATAATCTACAAGATCTCCCGTATCCACGATTACCTCTACGTCAAAAGTTTCTACGATACGCCGGATAAAGTCAAAGGCAGCAGGGTTGTTGTGGATGTCCGAAACATGAAGAATTGTTTTGCTGTCTTTATCTGTAATTAGCGGGGCCGTCTTATCTATTTCATTTTGTAAAAAAGAAATATTTTCAACTATTTCCGTGAATTGCCCTCCTATGTTTTCCACAACGCCTATTCCTTCCTGTAGCGCATTTAAGACCCAGGGGGCAGCCTCCAATGTTCCCTCATATTCAGCTCTGGAAAATGCATTCAAGTCATAAGAAAAAACGGCAGCACTCAACACAATCAACAAAACAAAAAAACTTACCAGCCCGGACCATAGTATTTCTTTTTTGTTAAAATCCCGGCCTCTCCCAAAAAACATTGCCGCCATACCCAAAAAGAAAGATAAAATTAAAAGGAAGGCAAAATATTTAATCATACTTATTTTTATTTTTTGAATAATTTTCCCTTGCTGGAAATTTGTTTGGTAAAAATTGCCGGCAAATTCCAGTGTTTCGCCAAGGTTAATACTTTTCAGAGTGAAATGGAAATCAAACGGAGGAATATGTGTGTGGGCTATAACTCGGCCCAGTGGCGGAAAATGAATAAAAGTACGACCATAGCCCCATGGTTTTAGGCAAGCTTCAAATTCGAAAACATCAGTAGAAAAAACAGCCGGACCCAAAAATTGAATAACCAAAGTAACGGCTAAAAAACTTATTAGTATTTTAATAATTGTACTAAACGATATTTTTTTTAAACGCATCCTTTTTCCTCGCTTTAATTAGTTCACGTAAATAATCACCGCTAATTCTTTCCTTTTTTAACAGGTAGGCTGCTGTTTTTTCAATTATACTTTTACATTCGTTGATTATGTTTCTCACTTTATTTTCCTGGTTGTTGAGAATTGTTTTCAACTGTTCATGCAACATATCACCGGGCAGATCCTTGACGCTGACAACACCCAGGGAAGACATACCGGAGCTGATTATTCTTTTGCCCAGTTCTATGGCTTGTTGAAAATCATTTGCGGCGCCGGTGCTGCGGCTGCCCAAAAGTTCTTCTTCACTTACAGCTCCCCCCAGCAAAACAGCAATTTGCCCCTCTAAAAATTCCTTAGTATAAATATAACTGTCTTTTTCCGGCTTCTGCCTGATGTAACCCATGGCTTTACCCCGGGGTATAATTGTAATTGTGGAAACAGAATTAGGTTTGATATATTCACTTACGAGAGCATGTCCGATTTCATGAATGGCAATACGCCTACATTCCTCCGGTGCCGGCCGCTTGTCCAGCTTTTCCCCCATCATCACCTTATCTATGGCTTCCAAAAAATGATTTGGTTCCAGGTAATTACATTTTTCACGGAGTGCAGTTATGGCTGCTTCATTTGCCAGGCTTTCCAAATGGGCTCCGGAAAATCCAAAAGTTTCGGCAGCAATTTTTTTTAGTTTTACATCGCTGGAAAGAGGCTTGTTACGGGTATGAATTTTTAATATTTGAAACCTTCCCTCCACATCGGGCAGCTCTACTTGCACAATGCGATCAAAACGGCCGGGCCGCAATATGGCGCTGTCCAAAAGATCAGATCTGTTGGTGGCCCCAATCAACAATATACGTATTTCATCATCCAGGCTTAGGCCATCCATTTCTACCAGCAGCTGATTTAAGGTCTGATCATACTCCAAGTGGGAACTATGGCTTCCTCTTTTAGAACCCAGGATCTCTATTTCATCAATAAAAACGATAGCACTCGATTTATTCTTTTTTTTGGCTGTATTGCGAGCTTCTTGAAAAAGCTGTCTGATCCTTTGCGCCCCAACACCGGCATACATTTCAATAAACTCACTGCCTGCTGCTGATAAAAATGCGGAATCCGTATAAGAAGCCGCCGCTTTAGCCAGAAGTGTCTTTCCCGTTCCCGGGGGGCCGGCTAAAAGAACCCCTTTTATAGGCCGTATTCCCATCAGCTGAATTTTCTCCGGCACTTTCACAAAATCCAAAGCCTCCAGCAATTCGGTTTTAGCTGAATTTTGGCCGCCTATATCTTCAAAGGAAATGCCTGTCCTTAATTTGTTATCATTTTGCAAAGGGATAAAATTTTTCACTCCTCCCCTTATATCAAGGACCTTAAACAAAAGAAAGAAAATACCCACCAAAAATAAGGCAGGGTAAATGTTGAAGTCCAACCATATTAAACTGATAACAATTCCCAGGGTAACTCCCACCCCTATTTCCTTAAGCATGACCCACCTCCGTTCGGGAGATCAAAGGGATAACCTCGTACAGGAAACCATCTTTGGATGCCAACTGTAGGTATATCCTTTTTTGATCCACCCGGAGAAGATAGCTGTCCAATTTTTTTTCTTGTTCGAGCAAACAGGAAATTTCCTTTTTCATCTGCGTATAATTCCCCAACCTTTCCCCTTCCATGACTGCAAAATGAATTTCCTCATAAAGAGACTCCAAATATGTGTTTCTATTGTCGACCAGGATAACTTTAAATGAATTTTCAGCATAAGTTGAAAGCATTATTTCTTCAATTTCTCCGTATGTTTGGGAAAGATCCTCCGTTTGATTCAAAGTCACCAACACTTCGATGTTGTTTTTGTTGTTGCTTATGTCAACACATTCTACCTCTTCAATTTCCAAAAGAGCTTCTTTTAACGGTTCTTTTATTAAATGTTGGTGGCGCCAATAATTTAGGGTATAAACCATTGCCAGTGTCAGTAACAAGGCAATAATAACAACGGGCCATTTTAAATCAATGCGCACATTACCAGCTCCATCAGTTTACATAATACATAATACATTATAACAAATGAGCTGATATAAAGGCAAAAAAAAAAGCCCCTCAAATATTTCCAGGGTTTTAAGATCATATTTCTTTTTTAATGATTATATTAACCGGCCTGCTATAGTTAGTCAGATCGTCTATTTCAAATTCGTTTACTTTAATTTTGACTGCAGGAGGATTTCCTAAACGAAACCTGGTCTCACTGCTGTCGCCAAAACTTTCAATTTCGCCGGCTCGGCATGTTTTTTCCTTGATCAATCTGCCGTCCTGTTCAAATTTAAACCAACATTCTCCCGTAAAAGAAAGGGTAATTTTCTGTTGTTCTGCGCCGCTTAAAAGGTATACTATTTCACGGGAATCACTTGAAATTAACGTTAGCTTCCCCACTTCCGGCAGTTCATCGACCGGCGCAATTTCATTAAAATCCAGATCCTTTGGTCCATCACTTTGTTCCCCCCCTGAAATGGTATTAGGGTAAGGAATTTTTTCTCCATCTTGGTGCAGTTGCTGATGGCGATACCATATACCCCCGCCAATAATAAAAACCAACAACATAATCCAGGTGAGTGCTGTAACCGGAAGGTTTTTTTTACCTTTTCCAATGACAGGTGATGTACCATCCTTTCTAATTTTTACTTTTTCAGTTTTTACCTCATAAGCATTTTCGGATTTCACAGATTGCTTATAAAGTGAAATTATTTCTACCGGGTCGAGGCCAACAGATTCAGCAAAATTACGCAGAGCGCCCCTTAGGTATACTTCTCCGGGAAATGCGGAGAAGTCCCCCTTCTCCATCAGATGCAGAAACCTTTTTTGTATTTTGGTTTCATTGCTGATATCATCAATGCTTATTCCCTTTTTTTCACGGGCCTCCTTTAGCATGCTGCCTATTTCTTTCAAGTTTTCCCTCCTTAATTAAAAATTATAATAAAATATCTGCACCGGGCTTCCTTTTAATTTTATCTCCTTTTGTTTAAACTGTATACATTTTATCCATCCATTTTTTTCATTATTGCCAAGGCCTGTTCCGTATTCACCAAAACTTTTCGTGGTTTGGTTCCTTCATATTTGCCAACAATACCGATACGTTCGAGATCATCAATTAAACGGGCGGCTCTAGTATAACCAACCCTGAATCTTCTTTGGATAAGGGATATGGAAGCCTGTCCTGTTTGCATAATAAGCTCAACAACCTCTGACATCAAAGGATCGCTTTTTTGTTTTTCAAGGTTTTTTTCTTCGTCAACCTCTTCGATCAAGAAGGATTGCTGGTATAAAGGGCTTTCTTGCTGTTTGATGTATTCCACCGTTTCCGAAATATCTTTTTCGCCTACAAAGGCCCCCTGCACCCGCAACGGCTTATAAACACCGATGGGATGATAGAGCATATCGCCTCTTCCCAATAGTTTTTCCGCTCCCCCCATATCCAATATTGTGCGGGAATCCGTTTGAGAGGAAACCGCGAAGGCAATGCGGGAGGTAATATTGGCTTTTATTAAACCTGTAATAATATCTACAGAAGGTCTTTGTGTAGCAATAACCAAATGAATTCCGGCTGCTCTGGACATCTGCGATAACCTGACAATGGAATCTTCAACATCCGCGGGAGCCACCATCATCAGATCTGCCAGCTCATCAATGACCACCACAATATAGGGCAGATGGTTTTCCAGGATATCATTGTCTCCATTTTTAAATTGCATATTATACCTGCTGATGTCTCTAACACCCTCCTGGGCGAAAAGATCATATCTTCTTTCCATTTCCTTAACCATGCTCCGCAAGGACAGCGCTGCCTTTTTAGCTTCAGTAATCACCGGGGAAATAAGATGAGGTATCCCGTTATAAATGCTTAACTCTACTAATTTGGGATCTATCAGTAAAAACTTTACATCCCAAGGTGCTGCTTTTAGAAGAATGCTGGTAATGATCGTGTTTATACAAACACTTTTGCCGGAACCGGTAGAACCGGCAATTAAAAGATGGGGCATTTTTAATAAATCAGCAAAAACAGGAGTGCCGGTTATATCTTTGCCCAATCCGATGGTAAGGGGTGAATGAGAGCTGTCGAAGTAAGGATCATCCAGCACCTCCTTTAAGTATACCAAGGAAATTATTTTGTTAGGTACCTCTATGCCTATAGCAGCCTTCCCGGGAATAGGTGCTTCAATACGAACATCGGGTGCAGCCAAATTCAAGGCAAGATCATCACTAAGGCTCAAAATCTTGCTAACTTTCACCCCTGTATCAGGTTGAATTTCAAATCGTGTAACAGCCGGTCCCGCTTGAATTTCCTTTATCTTGACATTTACACCAAAACTTTCAAAAGTATTCTCCAGGGCATGCGCTCTGTTCTGAATTACCTTTTGTTGCCGATAATTTTGTGTTTTGTTGACTTTTGTCAGTAAGGTGATAGGAGGTATTATGTAATTTTTTAAGGGTTTATCCCCCTGTTTGTCCTCCTGCATAAATTCAGGTTCGGGGCTTGGAACATTTTCTTCAGAAGTTCCTGTAAAAACCTCACCTTCCATCCTTTCCGTAACTGAAGGTATATTAATATTTATCCTTCCCTTGTTTTTGCTATCCTGATCGTCCCGGCTGTCTTGAGCCGCTGTTTTTTCTTGAACCTCCCGGGTAGAATCAGCCATATGGTTACTATACCCTTTTATGACATAGCTTTTGACTTTATTTTTTTTCCGGCCGCTTTCAGAAAGTTTCCCGAAAACATTTCGTCCTAAAAAGCCAATGTACTGTAAGATATGTTTGGCATAGTTTAAAACTTTAGCCAGCACATCAACCAAAGAGCTGTTTGTAATTAGCAATAAAGCCAAAAAACCTAAAGAGCAAATGACAATATAGCTACCAATATCCTTAAACAAGAAGAAGAGAAAGGCTGTCAGCACCGCACCCAATATGCCTCCTCCTTGCTGTTGCCACCCTAAACGAAACATGAACCGGTAAATGTTAGTTTCTGCGAAAAGCTCCGGTTCCAGGCGTATTAAATGCATAGTTACGGATAACAGACAAAATACAATGATCAGTCCGGCAATGCGATATTGTATGTTTTTAATTTCTCGTGGACAAAGATTGCGTAAAGCTAAAATCCCTATCATAAAAGGGAAAGCCAAGGCAGATTCCCCGAATAAGGCCCTAAAAAAATTGCTCAAAAATAATCCTGCAAGCCCGGTTTGTTCTGTAAATCTGATCCCGGCAAAAATAAAAACTGCCAGCGTTACAAGCAATACAGCTTTAATTTGCCGGTTCATGGTGTCACTTGTAAAAAATCCTTTAGTTTCAGCAGTTTTGTTTTTTTTACTCATTAATCATCCAGCACCTCGCGCCTTGTATTAATATTTCGACATTTGTTCCATAAACCCTTTTATACCCTAAAAAACACTATAAATGGATGCTGTAACGGTCAAGACTCCTATTGCCCAACAATAATAAGCGATATAGTAGAATTTTCCTTTTTTTAAAAGGTTAACAAAAACAGTTATCGCAAAAACCCCGGAAATAAAAGCTATGAACGTAGCTAAAATATTGGGGCCTAAAAACTCTGCGTTTTCACCAATTTTTAGCAAATCCTTTATTTCCAACAATGTGGCTCCCGCTATAGCGGGCAGTGCCAGAAAAAACGAATACTTGATAGCAGTGTCCTTGTTTAGCCCTCTCCAAAGAGCCCCTAAAATTGTGGTTCCCGAACGGGTAATGCCGGGAATAATGGCTATACCCTGAAAGATGCCGATGATTACGGCATCCTTGATACCTATGTTTTCCACACCTTTGTTCATTATTTTGACCCGGGTAATTGCCAAAACGATAAAACCGGTTATAAATAACATTATTCCTGCTACGAAAGGCTTGTCAAATAATTGTGTAAAAAAAGGCTTAAAAAGGATTCCCATAAGGCCTGTCGGTATTGTTCCCATTATCAAAAGCAATAATAGCTTTTTCTGTTCACTTTTTGATATAAACCCGCCAAGAAGCTCTAAAAGGTCTTTTCGAAAAACCCAGATAATGGACATCAAAGTTCCAAAATGAACCATTACTTCAAAGGTTACTCCCGGCTGTTTTACACCTAGAAAAAATTGGGCAATAACAAGATGACCCGAACTGCTTACAGGTAAAAACTCGGTCAATCCCTGTAACAAACCAAGTATAGCGGCTTCTAAGTAGTTCATTTAACTGTTTCTCTCCTTTCGATAACTTTTGGTGATGAAAGAGGCTATTAATGATTTTTACCTTTAATAATATATTCCAGCATAGAAGCAAATTTGTCAACAAAAGGCAGGAAAACAATCACTCCTAATACATTATATAGCATGTGCGCATTGGCAACCTGCTGAGAAAAATATGGGGAGGTTGCTGTTATCAGCCATAAAAAATGTCGCCAAAAGGGCAGTACCACCAATATAGTGATTGTGTTAAAAATCAAATGCCCCCATGCTACCCGCTTGGCTGGCAAAATTGTACCCAATGAAGCCAACATTGCCGTAATACAAGTGCCCAGATCCGCCCCCAAAATCATAGCTAAAGCCTCTGGTAATTCTAATATTTTTTCTTTGGAGAGCAAAATCACTGATCCTATGGTTACACTGCTGCTTTGTATTATTGCCGATGAAACAGCACCAACAAGTATTCCTTTCCAGGGTGTTCCTTTGCTAAATAAATATAAATTTCTAAAAAAAACGGTTTTTGATAAAGGTTCCAACGTAATAACCAGCAGTTCCATACCACTTAAAACAAGCGCGATTGCTAGAAATAATCTCCCTCCTAGGTTTCTTTTAAAAATCAATTCGCCGGTATAAGTAATTAAACCTGCAATTACAATAGGTCTTATTAACCAGCTTGTTTCCATGGAAAAAAACTGGGAAGTCAGCGTCGTACCCAAATTCGCCCCGATTACAACACTTAAACCCTGCAGTAGGGTCAAAAAACCGCCGTTGATGAAACCAACAACCATTACAGTTACCAGGCTGCTACTTTGCAAAAATACTGTTGAAGCCACACCAAGCAAAAAACCCTTTAATGGTGTCGAAGTATAGATCCTTAACAGTTTGTACAACAGTCCGCCGGTAATTTCCCGCAAGTTTTTGCTCACACTGCCTATCCCGCCCAATAACAATATCAATGCCAAAATAAATCGTCCCGCTGTTTTAAAAACCATCGGTTTTTTTCCCTTAAAAAAGTGTTTTAATATGATTTTATCTAAAAGCGCTCCCAAATAGAACCTTTTTGAAGGTAATTCCAGATTAGATCCCTTGATAATATAATCACGTTGGGGAAAAATATTTTTACCGGTTTTCATTGAAAGGAGAAAAACAAGATTGGAAAATTTTACACTTCCTGAGACTGAAACCAAAAGTCCCGAAAAGAAAAAATATGAAAGCCCTCCACAAGAGGGCAGCCCTGAACAAAGCATTGAGAAATTTGGCGTACCGTCTTTACCTAAACAAGATAATAAAATCTTCACTTTAACTATCATAGGGCAGATAGAAGGCCACATGGTCCTACCCCCCCAAAATAAAACGACAAAATATGAACATGTAATTCCTCAACTGGTAGCCGTAGAGCAAAATCCCAATATTGAAGGAGCTTTAATAATCCTTAATACTGTCGGGGGGGATGTAGAAGCCGGGCTGGCCATCGCCGAAATGATTAATACCCTTTCCAAACCCACCGTTTCTCTTGTTTTGGGAGGCGGACATTCTATTGGTGTCGTTATATCCTGCGGGTGCAGCTATTCCTTAATTGCTGAGACTGCCACCATGACCGTTCACCCTATCAGATTAACCGGTTTAATAGTGGGCGTAAGCCAGGTTTTTGAGTACTTGGATAAAATGCAAGAGAGGATCATTGACTTTGTCGCGAATCATTCCAGGATATCCAGGGAAAAATTCAAGGAATTGATGTTTAACACTGGCCAGTTGGGAAGGGATATTGGCACAGTCCTGGTAGGTCATGAAGCTGTTGATATTGGCCTGATAGATGAGGTTGGGGGGCTGTCCAGGGCAGTAGTTAAGCTCGATCAAATGATCAAAGAACGTAAAAAGGAGGTTAATGAAGATTGATTTTATACACCCCTTTACCACTGGAAATAGTAATGAAAGATGCAGATTACAAACCTTCTTATCTACAGATACCGTTTAGCAGAGGTTTTATTGAGGTGGAGTTGATTTCACCTGTATCTGCCAAAGTGGTGCGTATACTAAGCAATGATTTGAATGATTACTTGCAACCTCATTTACAACCGGGAAGTGAAATAAAGTTGAGGTGGGTAGAAGAAAATTGAAATGGCCTCAGAAATCTGCGTGAAGCAAATAATTAAGCAAAACCCTGTTTTAACATGGATAAAAAAGTGCCCTTTGATAATCCTCCGCAGTATCAATATCTTGTAATATCCCCGGGCAAGAAGTTTCTACATTGCATATTTCGTTTTTGGGAAGCCCTGCAAAAATCTGCCTTCCGCCTATGTCACCTTTCAGGTTCAATAGCAAAGGCCAGGTTCTGCGATCGAAAAGTACAGGATTGCCTCTTTTTTCTTTAAACAAAGGACAGGTCACCAAATTCATTTTAGAGGCGTAGTTTTCAATCAGTGAATTATAAACTTCGGTGGTAATAAAAGGTTGGTCTCCTAAAGCAAAGACAACCCCCTGAGACAAAGGATGCAAAGCAGTCAACCCGGTTTTTAAAGAAGTTGAGACTCCTTGCCGGTAAAGCGGGTTTATTACTGTTTTGACAATATGTTCGGGAAAAATATTTTTCACCCAACCATTGGTAGGCCTGGTAACAACAATTACTTCTCCAACCTTAGATTTCAAAGCATTATTAACAGTATGTTCTAAAATTGTCTTTCCTTTAAGTTTAAGCGCCAACTTATTCTTGCCCATCCGTTTGGAACAGCCAGCGGCAAGAATTACACAAGAAACAAAAGGAACCCGTCTTGCGGGATCTAAAATAAATTTAAGTGGGGCCGTTTCTTGTAAAGAAGTGAACAAAACCCGGTTTACGGCTGGATACCCGGCCATGCCGCCGGTTATCTTTTTAATTGGATTCAAATTGCTGATTAAATCCATTTTATTGATTACCGGAATGATAGGCGTCCGGGGAACAGCCTCCATGCCGATTTTAACCGTATGCCCCAGATAATGGTTAATGTGTGAAACGTTTAGTTTTTCCCCAGGCAAGGCCCCGGTTATTTTTCCCAACAGCTCCGGCCTGTGTACATCTTTTGAATCCAAATTTAGCCCCAGCGCATCCAGACCCAAAACAGGAAGCAGCAGACTTGCATTTGAAGGTATTACCGGTTCAAAAGGAGCAAAACCCTTGATGGGTTTGCGTGCTGCTCCATCAGCTTCAACTAATATGTATGGAGCTACTCCACTTCCGGCGATTTCCTCAAGCCAAGAGGTTTTTACACCTTTTAATTTGTTATCAGCTAAAAGAAGGTTTCCCAAACATACGATGTTATGTTTACTAAGGCACTGTTCCAGTTCCTTTAATGCTTTTTTTAGTGTAGAACAGATCACTACTGGTATGTTGTCGGGTTTTAATATTTTAGTTGTAGTTGTGAAAATAACTTTTTGCTGTCTTGTTTGGCCCAGCTCTTGGGCCAAACAAGACAGCAATGATGTTTTGCCTCCGGCCCCATATGCAACAATTACTTCCTGATCCTTCAATTCCAGAGAATAAACCAAACTTAGAGGGTTCATAGGCTCTACCTTTCCACACGGACATTTGTTCCAGTTTCGTATAGGATGTATGCAAATCCAAATATATTTCCCAATTGGAACTATAAATGCATTTGCATTGTAACCTTTATGACTGTTTTAAGCAAATGTTTGCATAAGCAGATTTTAGGACAATTTTAACAACTGCAATCCCCAAAATGAAACAGTGTCAAAGGCATTGATTCAAGCCTCCTCCCCGTTACGGGTACTATACGTTTTCAAATAACGCTTCCAGTAATTAAGCGAAATAATGGAAAACATGGATACGACAAAAATTACTGCTACCCAAATTAAAGCTCTGGAATTATCTCCTGCGGCCACTGCAAAATATATAGCTACAGGAATTGTTTGGGTTTTTCCGGGAATGTTACCGGCAATCATCAAAGTAGCTCCAAATTCCCCCAAGGAGCGGGCAAATGATAGGACAATACCGGCCATTATCCCCGGCCAAGCCAAAGGTACGGTCACCCTCCAAAACACATCCCATTCAGATGCACCCAGGGTACGGGCAGCATTTTCAATATTGGGTTCAATTTGCTCAAATGCCCCCCGCACCGTCTGATACATTAATGGAAAAGCAACTACGGTTGCAGCGACAACTGTAGCCCACCAGGAAAATATAATTGTAACCCCTAACTTGCACAAAAACTTTCCTATGGGGCTGTTTTTACCGAATAATAAAAGCAGGCCGAACCCTAATACCGTAGGCGGCAGTACTAAAGGCAAAGTGAAAAGCCCATCGATGAAACCCTTGGCTTTTCCCCGGTAACCAACCAGCCAACGGGCGGCAGCGCTTCCTATAAAAAAAGTTATTACTGTAGATACAGCTGCGGTTTTAAGTGAAACCCACACTGGTATAAGATCAATTTCTGGCATCTATCTTTCTCCACTTATAAAAGAAATTATGTTAATTAATTAAGCATCCTAAAGCCATATTTTTCAAGCACTGTTTTTGCTTCCTCTCCGGTAAGAAAATCAAGTAATACTTTTGCTTCGTCGGGTTGCGGGCTATCTTTAACCACCGCCGCCGGGTAAATCACCGGAGAGTGCGAACCTTCGGGGGCTGCAGCAACTATTTCCACCTTGTCAGATATACCAGCATCCGTGCGATACACCGCTCCTACCTGGACCTCCTCAGTTTCTACGTACGCCAACACTTGGCGGACATCTTTGGCCAGCACAATTTTGGGTTCCACTTGTTCCCAAATACCCAGCGTCTTTAATGCTTCCTGAGCATATTTGCCAGCTGGGACAGATTCGGGATCCCCGATTGAAACCAGAGTGATATCGTCTTTGGCCAGATCAGCGAAATCAGCCACACCGGTAAAACCCAAAGGAACAACTAGTACCAATTCGTTTTGTAAAAGATCTATTCTACTGTCATCCAAAAGTAAACCTTTCTCTTGGAGTTCGTTCATTTGTTTAGAGGCGGCAGAAACGAATATATCGGTCGGAGCCCCTTGTTCAATTTGCTGTTGCAGAGAACCGGAGGAGCCGAAATTGTACTCTATGGTTACATGCGGCTGTTTATCCTTATATATTTCTTGGATCTCCTGCATGGCATCGGTAAGGCTGGCAGCAACTGATAAATTTAAAGTAACCGGTTCCGCTTGTTCGGAAATTTCTTGTTCTGCATCTTGAGTTTGCCCAGAAATTTCCGAATCCGCATCCTGGACAGGAGCTGAACATCCAATCAGAGACATGATCATAAATACAGCTATAACCAGGCTGGTTGTTAGTCTTAAGGTTTGTTTTCTGTTCATTTAGGTAGTACCTCCATCATTGTCATATTTTTGTGTTCTCAACGGAAAATTAAAAATTTGCGTATCCCACAAAGCGCCCCCATCGTAAAAACATTACAAAGTATCTTTCTTATAAATCACCTCATTTCAAAACACGGCGGCAACAATGCGACCGTTATGTATACGTAAATATAGCGGTTGTATAAAAACGCTTTAATCCGAACCAAAATAGAGCAAAACAGTGACAATGCAACAGGGCTGTTTTCGAGTGAAATTTTCTGGCATAAACAGTTTATAGCTGTATTAAAAATAAGGATTACACATTCACGCCTACGTGTCTATTTTTTTATATTGCACCCTTGCCAAAGGAACAATGGGGATAGATACAATGATCGCAAAGATGACAAAGACCTCCATGTCCCAAGGCCGAAATGTCCTGGGCTTCAATTAATTCGCCGGCTACGATGCGGGGCAGAATAATATCTAAAACCGTTGTCTGGTAATACATTGCATTGGCGGGCAGCCCGATAATGGGGATATTGCCCTTATAAGCCAAAAGAAACATGGCACCCGGCAAAGCAGGCGCACCGTACTTTATGACTTCGGCACCGGTCTTTCTTATTCCTGCCGGTGTGACATCATCAGGATCTACAGACATGCCTCCTGTGGTTATGATAAGGTTGCAACCTTTATCCAATAGTTCTTTGATTTTTTGTGAAATTATTTCTGCCTGATCGGTAGCATAAAGTATTTCTGGTTCTTCCATCCCAAAAAACAACGCTTTTTCCTTAAGGACAGGAGCAAAACCATCCTTTACACGCCCCTCCAAAACTTCACGGCCGGTTATAACGCCACCCATTTTGAAATGAAGATAGGGAAGAACAGTCAAAAGAGGATTGCTCTTACATATTTGTTCAACTTGCCCAACTATGTCTTCTTTAACGACAAGGGGAATAACCTTGGCTCCGGCAATTTTTTCCCTTTCTTCTACCGGCGAATTGTTATGCAAGGTCGCCACAACAACATCCGGAACATTGTTGACTTTGTTTAGAGCCGTTACATCAACTTTAAGCAGTCCTTTTTGTGAAGCAAAAAGCTCTAACTTTCCTTCGGAAGGAGTACCGATTGTAAGACCGGGACCTTGCAAGGCCTTAGCTATCCTGGATCCCGCCTCATCTTCATGCAGCTCTCCATCTTCAAGTTCTATTAAATAAATATGTTTTTTGCCTATATTAAGCAGTGTTTCCACATCTTCTTTGCGGATAATATGTCCTTTTTTGAAAATAGGCCCTTTGAAAACACCTTTTTCCACCTTAGTAATATCATGAGAAATAATTTTTCCAACCGACTTTTCTGTTTCCAGGTAGCAGACCTTCATTCTTACCCCCTACATTTTTTATTATTGCATACGTTATGCTTATTTAATATGCTGGTGCTAAAAAAACTTTATGTTTAGCAAGTCTAAATAAACCCTTGCCGATTAAATAATATACCTTGGATCCGTACAGCTGATGCTTAAATAATATTAATTATACAGCCGGACAGTCGATGTTTACAACGATAGGCACGACTTCTTTTTTAAAATAGCATGTTTAAAAAGTAAATCAAACAAAGTACTTTTTAAAAGACTGCCAAAATGCTTTTTCAGCATCCTTTTGAAACTGTTCAAATTTTTGTATTAGCTCTTCTCCTTTTTCTGTTAAAAAAGAGCCACCACCGGCTTCGCCTCCTGTTTTTTTAATCAAAAGGGGAAAACCAATCTTTTTTTCCAGATTATTTATAAGCTGCCACGCCTGACTATAAGACATATTGATCTCAGATGCGGCCATGCGCAAAGAACCTGTGCGTTTAATCCGTTTTAAAATATCACAGGGGCCTTCCCCAAAAACTTTTTCGCCATCTTTTTCTATCCAGACCTTGCAGTTTGGTAAAAAATCCATTTACCTCTCCAGTTGCATATGTTTGTAAGAACAAACACCTTTTTTATTTTTAATTAAAACGATTTCCGCCAGGATGCTTATTGCTATTTCTTCCGGCGTTTTAGCACCAATATCCAACCCGATAGGGGCGTATGCTCTTTCAAGATCGTCTTTTCGAAATCCTTTCTTCAATAAATTTTGAAAGATACTATTTACTTTCTTTTTACTCCCAATCATTCCCACATATGCGGCTTTCGAATTTACGGTTTTTTCAAGAGCAATTTCGTCATGAATATGTCCCCTGGTGATGATGACTACATAAGTGTTAGCGGTAATGTTTAAAGAAGACAAATTTTCACCTATATCGCCTACAAGACATCGATCTGCGGTACTAAATCTTTCTTTATTACAAAAATCTTCGCGATCATCGAGAACCAGGACATTAAATCCCAAAATCTTAGCCATGGAAGCTAAAGGCTGGGCTATATGCCCCGCTCCGGCAATCACCAAGGATTCTTTGGGGGCTACGACATCTATAAATGCAGTTATTTCCCCGCCACATAGCATACCTATACCCCCAACTGATTCTTCATCCAGCTTGTAAGTTCCGATTTTGGGGGTATTTTCTTTTATAGCTTCCACCGCCTCCCTGATCAATGTAGCCTCTATGAGGCCCCCCCCTACATTCCCCGTAGCATTGCCTTCCTGATCAACCAGCATTTTAAAACCAGGCTTGCCGGGTGCAGATTCCTTTGCCTCCAACACAGTTACCACGGCAGCCGGTTGTTCATTTTCGATCATGAGCAGAAGGCGTTTGAAAATTTCTCTTTGCATAAAATACCACTCCTTTACCGAGCAAGCAGTCACCGATCACATTAAAAGGAAATTTGTTTATGTTCACTTGGTAATTAAATAATTTACATTGCACTTACCGTTATACTTACTTTGGTATAACGTTGTTATGTATTCTACATTAGCAGTTACTTTTCCTTCTTTCAAAAGCGCTAAATTTTTCCCAAAGCACGTAAAATTTTTTCCGGTGTAATCGGCAGTTCTTTTATGCGTACACCAATAGCATCGTGGACAGCATTTGCTATTGCCCCCAATATCCCGGCAACAGCGCCCTCACCAACCTCTTTGGCACCAAAAGGTCCGCTTGGCTCTATTGTATTTACCAGCCCCTCCACCGATTCCGGGGTATCCAGGGATAGGGGAAGCCTGTAACTTAGAAACGAGGGATTGAACATCTGACCATTTTCTAAAAAAACTTCCTCGGACAAGGTTTGCCCTGCACCCATCGAAACACATCCGTGCAGCTGTCCCTCCACAATGTTTTTATTTAAAGGATAGCCACAATCATGATAAGTCACCGCTTTCACCAGTCTGACCTCCCCTGTCAGGGTATCTATTTCTACTTCTGCCGCTTGGGCTGCAAAACCATATGCACCGGTAAACAAACCTTTCGCCTTAGCCAAGCTGGGGTAACGATCAGTTCTGGGATACCCTTTGTAGGAACCTTTTCCTACGATAGGATCACCATTTCTTTTAAAAACGCTGGCCTGGATAGCCTGAGAAAAAGTAATAGATTTTTGCGGATCCTTTTTTAAAAAGATTTTTTTACTTTCGGTATCTAATTTTTCAATGCTATCGACCTCAAGAATTTCTAAGGCACATTCTAAAAGTTGGCGCTTTGCATCTGCGGCAGCCAGTTTTACAGCGTTACCTGTAACCAAGGCTGTAGCGCTTAAAAAACTGCCCAAATCAATAGGGCAAAGCTCTGTATCACCGGCAACAACATGGATATCTTGTAAATCAACCCCCAGCTCTTCCGCCAAGACTTGTGACAGCGTTGTATAGCTTCCCTGGCCGATATCCTGGGCGCCGGTAAACAAAGTTGCCGAACCATCATCGTGTAACTTAACTATGGCTGCAGAGGCAAAAGGATAATACATAGCGCCACTGAACATGGCACAAAGAGAGATACCCACACCCCTTTTAAGTCTTTCATTTTTTGAGCCGTTTTTAGACTGATTTCTTTTGGTATTCCAGCCAATGGCATTGGCAGCGCCATGGAGCCCTTCTGTTAGGCCGCAGCTATCTAACCTGTCACCGTTGGGTAGAACATCCCCTTCATGCCTAACATTTTTCAACATCATTTGTACAGGGTCAAGCCCCAAATCACGGGCGATCAAATCTATATGGGAATCAATGGAAAACCTTATCTGCGGAGCGCCGTGTCCGCGCTGCGGCCCACGGATGCTGTTGTTCGTATAAATGGAAAAACCTTCATATCGATAGTTAGGTACATCATAGATAGGGAAACTAAAACCGTGGCAAAGGAAAATAACAACGGGCCCGCTTCCACGGTAGCCACCGTTATCAGCGATAACTTTTATATCTTGTGCTAAAATTTTGCCATTTTTTTTAACACCGCTTTTGATGTTTACAGTCAATGGATGCCGTTGCCGCGTAGTCATAAATACCTCTTCCCGATCCAGTTCGATTTTAACCGGTCGACCAAGTTTTATGGAGAGATAGGCCGCACAAAATTCATAGGGAAAAAGATCGATCTTCCCACCAAAAGCCCCACCGACATAAGTATGATGTACCCTAATTTTACTTGGCGGGATATTTAATGTTTTGCTCAAAAAATATCTTTTTAAAAACACTCCCATCGTCGACAACCATACATTCAACTTTTGTGTTACGTGATCATAGCTGGCTACGGCAGCATGAGGTTCCATTTGGCAATGTGCAGTTGCTTTTAATGAAAAGCTGTCTTCCCTGATGTAATCGGATTTTAAAAAACCTTGTTCTACATCGCCAAAACTTACGAAGGTACGACCGCTTAAATTATTCACTTTTGGTGTGTCATCATATTTTGTAGCACGCCCTTTTTTTCCCTGAGCCACTCCCCAGTCTTCCCAGAAAGATTTTCCCTTGACCTGTTCATCATGAATTACCGGCGCATCCGGTTCCATCGCTTTTTCAGCAGTAAAAACAGCCGGGAGAATTTCATACTCCACCTCGATTAACATTAAAGCTTTTTCGGCGATAGCTTCGCTATCCGCCACAACTACCGCTACCTCGTCACCAATATAACGAACCTTGTCCACTGCCAACGGTTGTTCGTCTGCAGGATAACGAGGCGTATCTACAAAGGCGTAACGCACATCGTGCAGATCTTGGCCCGTTAAAACATCGTGGACACCCGGAAATTTTTCTGCCTTAGCCGTATCGATCTTCAAAATACGTGCATGGGGGTGGGGGCTGCGCAAAAATTTGCCATACAACATCCCCGGAAGTTTCACATCAACGGTGTATACAGCTTTTCCTGTAGCTTTTACCGGCCCGTCAACTCTGGGAATATCTTTTCCAATATACTTATAAGCAGCCATTACATCACCTCCTGCTCTTCAGCAAGCGACTGGATCGCTTCAATAATTTTAATATATCCGCTGCAACGACAAATATTTCCGGAAATAGCTTCTTTAATTTCCGCTGATGTCGGGTTGGAATTTTCAGCAAGCAAAGCTTTGGTGGTTAGCACCATCCCCGGAGTGCAGAAGCCGCATTGAATAGCTCCTTTTTCATTAAATGTTTCCTGCACGGGATCAAGGCTTTCTTTTCCGGCTACACCTTCAATAGTCATTATTGATCTTCCCTCAATCCTGACAGCCAGGGTAAGACATGAATTTATAGGTTTTCCGTCTAAAAGAACAGTACATGCCCCACATTCGCCCTGGTTACACCCTTTTTTTGTGCCTGTTAGATCCAGTTTTTCCCGTAAAACCTCCAAAAGTGTTTGGTTATCGTTGACAGTTACTTTTTTTGTTTCACCGTTTAGTACAAATTCAATAGTTCTTTCCATTTTTACCTCCTGCCTCCTGTAATGCTTCCTTAATTTTAAGGCTGGCAATCTCACGCGTATAACGTGGCGACACGAGATTAGTTTTAAGGGGACGGATTTCTTGAGAAGCTAAGCTTGCTACCGAAGAAACCAATTCGTCATCCCATCTTTGACCCAAAAGCTCTTTTTTAGCTTTTTTTATTTCAACCGGTGCCGAACCCACCCCTGTTAATAATATATTAATATCACGACAACGATTATTTTCGTCAAGATCAAGGGAAACGGCAACGCCCACTAAAGGGAAATCTATGGAACGGCGAAAACGAAATTTTTTATACACGCTGCGTATATTATTTTTAGGTATCGGTATATCAATTTCTGTTAATATTACGCGATCTCCGTTCAATATTTGGTTGGGAAAGCAGCTGTCACCGGTATAGAATTCTTTTAGGGAAAGCATTTTTTCCCCCGCAAGCCCTGCCAATTTGATGTTTGCCCCGTAAGCGATGAGCACCGGAACAAGATCTGCGACGAAGGCAGCATTGCACTTTTCTTTTTGCTTTGTCACATGGCAGTAACTGCCCCCTGCCTTATAACATTTTTCCCGTGTCGATCTCCAAAATTGGGATTGGTTATAAAAACGGCATCTGGTATTTAGGCAAACATTTCCGCCAATCGTTGCCTGCGAACGCAAAAGGGGAGAACCCACTTCCCGGGCAGCTTGGCTCAAAGCCGGCAGTTTGGTTTTAATTAAATCCGAAGAAGAAATCTCATCCAACGTGTTCATAGGGCCAAGCCTAATGCTTTCGTCTTTTTCTTCAATTTTTTTAAATTCGGGGATATTTTCCAGTCCAATTAAATATTTGGGGGTTTGCAGCCTTTGTTTTAACGCCACCATTAAATCCGTCCCCCCGGCAATTACACTGCAGCTATTCCCACAATCTTCAATCACTTCTAACGCTTCTGTTGTCTTATTTGGGCTTAAATACACAATATCCGGCAGATGCATTTTAAACCTACCTTTTAAGTATATTTTTCTTGATTAACGGCTGGCTTTATTCTACGCCGTTGTTATTTACCTCCATAATGACAGGCAAAATCATAGGCCTCCGCCCTGTTTTTTCCCACAAAAATTTGCCAATGGTATCCCGAATGCTGTTTTTTATTGTAGGCCAGTCGCTAACTCCTTTAGCCATCAAGCCATCTAACGTCTTCGTCACATTTTCCTTCGCTTCTTCAATCAATTTTTCCGATTCCCTGACATAAACAAACCCCCTGGATACAATATCCGGGCCTGAAACAACCTTTTTGTCAATATGATCTATGGCCATTACAACAATAAAAATACCTTCCCGGGACAGAATCTGCCTGTCTCTAAGCACAATACTCCCCACATCACCTACGCCAAGCCCATCTACAAAAACTCCTCCAGCCGAAACGGAGGAAACAACTTTTCCTTGCAGGGCTGAAAACTCCAAAATCGTTCCATTTTCCACTATAAAAATATTATCGCGTTCAATACCCAGTTTTTCTGCCAAGTCGGCATGATGGATCAAATGCCGGTATTCTCCATGAACGGGAATTAAGTATTGGGGACGAAGCAAATTTAGCATTAACTTTATTTCCTCCCGGCTGCCATGCCCGGAAACATGAATACCGGAATCTTCTTCGTAGATCACTTTAGCGCCCCGACGGAATAAATTATCAATGGTACGAAAAACAAGCTTTTCATTGCCTGGTATGGGTGAAGCGGCAATTACAACCGTATCCTTAGGGATAATCTCCAATTTTCTATGACTGGCATTGGCAAGTCTTGCCAATGCCGACATGGGCTCGCCCTGTGTGCCCGTGGTCAGAATTACCACACGGTTTTGCGGAAATTTATCAACCTCATCCACATCAATCAGAGTACCCGGCGGAATATGAAGGTAGCCAAGTTTTTGCGCAATATCCACGACATTTACCATGCTCCATCCGTCTACAGCAACTTTTCTGTTGGAAAAACTAGCTGCATTTACAATCTGTTGAATACGGTGCACATTCGAAGCAAATGTTACAATTATGATCCTGCCCTCAGCCGAAAGAAAAATTTCTTCAAGTTTTTCCCCGACTTCCTTTTCAGAGCGCGTATATCCGGGGCGTTCAGCGTTGGTGCTGTCAAGCAACGCTACGAGCACTCCCTCTCTGCCAAGTTCCGCCAGCGTATGAAAATCGGTAATTTCTCCATGAACAGGGGTGTGATCAAATTTGAAATCACTTGTATAGACAACAGTACCGGCAGGTGTTTTCAAAATAATACCTACAGAATCGGGAATGCTGTGGTTTGTGACAAAGAAATTAATATTAAAGGAACCTAACTGAAGTCCCTCGCCAGCTTTGATTTCATTAAGAACAGTATCGCCATACAGCCCATGCTCTTCCAGTTTAATTTTCAAAAGCCCTAATGTTAACCTTGTTCCAAAAACAGGTACATTCACCTCAGGCAAAATATAAGGCAGAGCACCAATATGATCCTCGTGCCCATGCGATAAAAATATTCCTTTTATTTTTTCTCTATTTTCCAGCAGGTAAGAAATATCCGGAATAACCAGATCTACCCCTAACATTTCCTCTTCGGGAAACATCAGCCCGGCATCTAAGACGATCATTTCTTCACCATAATGAACAACAAATATGTTTTTTCCTATTTCTCCGACACCGCCAAGCGGGATAATTCTAATTTTATCTGAAGATTTTTCTCTAGCTTCCTTGGCATGCAAAAAAAAATAACACCTCGTTTTTTACTCAAATTTCCGTATGTAATAGTAACTTAATTATACTTCAATTTTTTTTAAAGAGCAAATGAAACCATAAAGCAAAAACGCCTCATCTATAAAGGCGCTTTCCTGGGAGTCATTCCCGGCCAAATGATGGTTTTAAAGTAGCCCAAAATCATCCAGCAGTGCTCTTAAATTGTCCGCCAGGTGTTCCGGCAGGGGATTTAGCGGCGACCTTGTTTCGCCAACATTCCAGCCCAGCATATTCAAAGCAGCTTTTAACGGTATGGGGTTGGTTGCCAAAAACAATCCTTTAAACAGGGGCATTAACCGCTGGTGTATTTCGGCGGCTTTTTGGGTATCCCCCGCCCTGAAACAATCTATCATTTCCCTGATTTTGGGGCCGGCCACATGAGAGGCCACGCTGACAACCCCTTTTCCACCGACACTTAAAACCGGAAGCGTAAGGGAATCATCTCCGCTGTAAACGGCAAACCCCGGCGGCGCTCCGGCGCAAATGTATGTAATTTGCTCCAAGTCACCGCTTGCCTCTTTAATAGCTACGATATTTTCCAGTTCTGCCAGCTTTAAGGTTGTTTCACCGCTGAGATTTATTGAAGTTCTTCCAGGAATATTATACAGCATTATAGGTAAAGAGACAGCTTCAGAAATACTTTTAAAATGTTGGTAAAGGCCTTCCTGGGGCGGTTTATTATAGTATGGAACAACTAACATAATGCCATCTACCCCAACCTTTTCTGCCTCCATACTTAATTCAACAGATTCGCGTGTTGAATTCCCCCCGGTGCCAGCAATAATTTTGGCTTCACCGTTGATAGTATTTATTACAGTTTTATAGATATTTATTTTTTCATCTTTAGAAAGTGTAGGCGATTCACCTGTAGTTCCTGTTAACACCAGGCTGCTGGAACCATTTTCAGAGAGGTGCTTAGAAAGTTTTGCTATTTTTTCATAGTCCACGCTTAAATCTTCTTTAAAAGGAGTTATTACAGCGGTCATTAAACTGCCAAAGTCGGATTGCAAAGCGCCAACCTCCTTACCAATATTTCGTAGTTATTATAACAAAACCCCAAGACATTTACAAACAAAATTATTTGTAAAACCCGGAGCGCTGTTTAGTTTTATTCAAGGCCTCAAAATATATTGAGATAATAAAATGGGCTGAATCTGCTCTTTATTTAAAGCTTTTTTGATGGTTGGGAGAATTAAATCCATCCTGGAAGTTAACGAATTAGGTTTTTGTTGAGGGTTATCCTGTCCGAAAGGTACCAGAAAAATATTTTTAATAGCTAACAATACACCGATGTTTTTGGCATTTAACCCCAGGCCATCGTTCGTAGAAATAGCCAGGACAACCGGTTTTTGATTCCTTAATTGAGCTTTTGCCGACATCAGGACAGATGAATCGGTAATGCCATTAGCAAGTTTGGCAAGAGTATTCCCTGTACAAGGAGCAACTATGATCAGATCAAACAGGCTTTGTGGGCCAATGGGTTCGGCTTCCGGAATGCTTTTGATAATCTTGTTTCCCGTAATTTCCAGGAGATACTTTTTTATAATTTTGGCCTCCCCAAAACGTGTATCAGTTTCATTAACTGCTGGGGAAATGATGGGAAACACATTCGCACCGGCAGTAACAAGTTTTTTAATTTCGGGTAAAACTTCTTCAATAGTACAATGCGAACCCGTCAGAGCAAAACCTAGTTTTATTCCTTGGAAATTCAATATTTTTCACCCCTTTTCAGATAGGACACGATAAGATCGGGGTATACCTTACATAAAATTTGTGCTGCCGTACTGGGCGCAACTTTTCCCGGCAATCCAGGTAAAGAAATTGCTTTTATTTTCAGCCTTTCTGCTACGGCAAAATCAACTCCTCCTGGATGTGTAGCAATATCAATAATCAAAGTAGACTTATTGGCACGGTACAAAACCTCTGCATTTAATACAATGACAGGAATCGTGTTAAAAATAATATCCGCTTTGTAGATCTCCTCTTTTAAACGGCTGAGGGGTAAAGGGTTCATACCGAAGGCCTCTATCCAAGCCAGAACTTCTTTTCTTCTGACAGCTACTGTTACATCGGCTGCCATGGCCTTTAAAGTTTTAGCTAAAATTGCCCCGCAACGTCCAAAACCAAGGACAAAACTGGAGCTGTTATATATTGTAAAATCGGTATTTGCCATTGCTTCTTGGATAGCTCCCTCTGCAGTAGGAATGGCATTGGGTATGGATACCTCATCCATATCTCTTGTTTCACATACCCTTACGTTGTTTTGCAACAGCATGACCTTTAAAGTCGGACAGATATAGCCTGCTATAACCAATGTTTGCGGATTGATGGCATTTAAAACTTTTTTTTCATTAAAAAATATTTTGTTTGCTGAAAATGGCGCATATACTTCTCCATTTTCCTCAATGCCTGTAAGGGGTATTACAATTACCTGGGATATTTTTATAGATTCAACCAGGTTATCTGTAAGTGTAACTCCTTCTAAGAACGGATAGTTTTCAAAGCCATACAGGTATACATTTGCCCCGATCCCTTTTAAGTGAAAATATAGCTCTACTTCTCTTCTGTCCCCGCCAATTATAAGAATATTCAGTCCCAATAAGATAACATCCAAAAAAACAGCACCTCGCTTTAAAAGCCCCCGTTTTTTATCGGATTTTCATTCTGTGTCCAAAGGTTTTCTCATTTATATACTATGAAATTTCCCCAAAAATTGTGCGCGGCTTTCTATCATAGACGCATCCACTTTTTGTAGAATGGAAATAAAAATAGCGCGCTTTGTAAAGCACGCTAGCAAAACTAAACAAAAAACAAATTGTTGTAGTTTAGTGGATCTCTATGTCCTCTCCACCGTAACGTTCCAAAACAGATGTTATCTGTGTAACTTCATCATCGTTGGCTTTAACCGTCACTAGAACATCCCCTTTTTTAACCCTTTCTTCATAATGACGTCCTCTCTCTTCGGGGATTCCAAAATCAACCAATCCTCCTACCAATCCCCCTCCGACGACACCGGTGAGAAAAGCTGCCAAGGGACCTGCGGCAATAATAGGTCCTACTCCCGGTATAAGAAGGGCTCCGGCTCCTGCAAGCAAGCCCGCTATTCCTCCAAGGGCTCCACCGGTCATAATCCCCTCACTGAGGTTTTGCTGTTCCATTGTCAGCCCCCCACTGTGTTCATCATCATCCCCGCCCAAACTTTCTTTTTCTTTGGCCACCAACGAAATCTCTCTCTCGTCAAAACCTTGCTTTTTCAACTCGCTAATTGCATCCTTAGCACGATCTTCGCTTTGAAAAACCCCTATTACCGCTTTGGCCATAAGTTTTAGACCTCCTAGTACAATTGTTGCTCCAACTGTATTATTTCCAACACCTTTCCTTCTATTCATCTTACGGGCTAGAATTTTCCCGTATGGCCAAAGCCTTTATCGCCCCGAGCAGTAGCAGGAAGTTTTTCAACGGCAGTTAATTCTATGCGTGTTAAAGCATGAAAAACAAGCTGTGCTATTCGTTCTCCCCTTTGAATATCATAATTATCGTTACCTAAATTAATTAAGATCACTTTTATTTCGCCCCTGTAGTCGGCATCTATAGTCCCGGGTGAATTTAAAACGGTGATGCCGTGTTTCAAAGCCAACCCACTTCTGGGTCGCAACTGTCCCTCATATCCTGTTGGAATGGCTAATGCTATTCCAGTAGGTATTAATTTGTATTCTCCGGGGTTTAAAATAATATTTTTCCGTACAGCGGCAAAAAGATCTATCCCGGAAGCCTGTTCGCTGGCATAACCCGGCAATGGCAGATCTTTTGCATGCTCTAGTTTTTTGATCATAACGCTTGTCCTTGCTGTCATTATTACATTCCTTTCCTTGGAGTCTAAAATTTGCTTACAGTTTATTTTACAACATCCCAACTACCAAAAGAAACTAGTCGAACAGGAAAATTGCAAAACATGTTATACAAAGCCAAAAGATATCTCGGCAACGTTAGCCATCTTAGTACCCCATTATTCCCATATTTCAACCACTAAAGTATAACCGTACGTCCCCGTTTTGATCAAAATAAACTTATCCCTGTTGTTTCTGAATTTGAAATCAAGATATTCCGAAACAGTGGCATCCATTCCTTTGGGAACGTAATCGACAGGCATGCTGTGTGGAAATCGCTCTACAACCTCCAATTCGGCATTTTTTACGGCATTATACAGGGTGCTCGAAACCTGACATATACCGCCTCCATATCCGGGGACAACTGTACCCCCGACGATTACCGGAGCCTTCTTATAACCGTGTTCTGCATCACGTGGCATTGTAGCTTTATTGAAAGAGAACACTTCGCCGGGTGCAAGCAAACAATTATTTATGGAAGAAGCAGCCAAAAAAATGTTATGCGCCCTGTTCCCTCCTCCAAAACCTGTCCTAAAAGAACCCTTCTTTGTACGAATATTTTTGTATACATCTGTTGTGATTTCAGGTTCAAGAGGTACAATTACAGGGTCATGTACCGTGTGGGGCTTCGAATTCATGATCATTTTTACAGTAGCCGAAACATCTACTTTTTGGCCGTTTATTTCCGGCAATATTTGCCCTGTTAAACGATCCCAGTAAGCGTTTTTTGGTTTAAGGAAATAGACCTTGCTTACGGAGGAAACAAGATCATATACTTCATGTTCCATTTTTCTTTCCAAGAGTGTTCCGCCCAGCCAGACTCCTTTAGCAACGCCGTATTTCATTCTTTTAAAGCTATCTCTGATATTAAAAATTAGACAGCCGGCCACAATTAACATTATTATCAAAAAAACTGTTGTTCCTGTTATGTTTAGGGTACGTATTTTTTTCATTCTCTCTTATCCGGCGGATAATGAGGGCTTAAGAGTTCATTTATTGTTACAATGTTGTAGCCTTTGTTTTTTATAATAGGAATGATATCTTTTATAAAAGTTACCGTTTCTGCCGTAGGATGCATAAGTATAATAGCCCCACCATGTAAATTATCAATAATTTTAGCTTTCATTTTTTCCACACCCGGGTTATCCCAGTCAACGGTATCTAAAGACCAAAGAACGGTGCGTATTCCCTGGCGGGAGGCGACCTCCAAAACAAGATCATTATACTCTCCTTTATGGGGTGTAAAATACACTGGGATTTTGCCCGTTACAGCATAAACAATGTCATTAACCTCTTTCAGGCCATTTTCAATTTCCTCTTTGGATAGTTCGGTATAAACAACACTGTCTGTATGCCCATGATTACCCAACAGGTTTCCCCTAACATTGATTTCATCAACTAAATTCACATTCTGTTTGGCCCACTTTCCCACTAAAAAAAAGGTGGCATAGCATCTTTCAGCACTTAAAATTTCTAGCATGGGCAAAACATGCTCCGTTCCCCAAGCAACGTTTATCATAAAAGAAACCTGCTTTTTTTCCGGATTTCCCTGGGCAATAATTGCAGACGGATAATCTTCCACTGTTACATCCGGGAAAACAGGGTTATAAACCGGCAAAATAGATCCGCCTTTTGGAGCTTCCATAATTTTATCGACCGTATCCTGTATATTTACTTCATAACCCCATAATTCAGGAACAATATGGTTTGAATGAGGATCATAAAGGGCATCTACCGGGGTTATTTCCCACCTTTCGAATTTTGTTGCCACGACTTCTTTTACTTTATCTCTGGTATATCCCCCGAGATCTTCTTGCAAAAACATCACATTTGGTTTTACACCGTAAAAATATTTTCGTAAATTATTTTTAAATAAAAACGCCCCGCAAATAAGAATTAAAAATAATATGGAAATTAATTTTTTCCTGGAAGAGATCAACACAATAAACATTACTTAATCACCTTCCATAGTAGAAATGTGAATCCGGTCCAGCGTGAAACAGCAAAAAAGCCCATGGAACGAATAAAGGGTTGCGAAAGTTCTAAGGCTGGCGGAACCTTTTCCTCCCTGCATATTCCTTAAGGACAGATGGCCCTTCCAATTTATACCCTTTCCAGGTAATGATATTTACTATTTCCGGCAAAACTTGCAAAATTGTGGGTGAAAAAGTATGGCAGAGCAAGATGGCTCCATCATGTAAACATTCTTCCAAATGGCTGATGATCAGCCCGGTTTCCCTTTCGGAAAAGGTCTTAGCATTAATACTCCATAATAGGGTAAACAAATCTTGTTCTTTTGCAATACGCACTATTTTATTATTATAGTCTCCATAAGGGGGGCGGAAAAATAAGGGATGGTAACCTAGTAGTTTACAGGACAATTCATTAAATTTTACGATTTCATTTGTTATTTCTTCTGTTGTCATCAGCAATAATTTGCTATGAGAATAGGTGTGATTCCCCAACTGGTGCCCACAAGCAATAATTTGTTGGGCTTCCTCGTGATTCTTTTTTAGCCATTCACCCGTAACAAAAAATACTGCTTCAATATCTTGTTCTTCAAGATATTTTAAAATATCACCCAGATGGGCTTTTTGCCAAAGAACATCAAAGGTTAAAAAGACGACAGGGCCCCTCCCCTCTACTTGATAAATAGGTTCGGGGGAAAAAAGAAAAGATTTTGAAGTGAACATGTTTACGGCAAACAGTGCTACCAAAAACCAAAAACCTAAAAAAAAAGAGGCTTTTTCATTTAACCAACCTCAATTTAAATATTTTACTATTTATAACTATTATTTTGTTTAAGTAAATATGCCTAATAGTGGTACAAAATAAAAAACATAAACCTGCTCAGGCTTATGTCCTTTATCGTTCTGCTTAACTTTACTTGTGTCGCTTTCGTGAAAATTTGCTTGTTTTATCACTACCACCGCCCCTGCGTCCTCGCGGGTTTCTCTGCTTAGAAAAACTTTTGTCATCCCGAGGCAGGGCTTCCTTCCGGGAAAGATTGATTCTCCCCCTGTCATCAATATCAAGTACTTTTACGGACACTTGATCTCCGACATTTACTACATCTTCTGTTTTATTAACATGGAATCTCTCCAGTTGGGAGATATGAACCAGACCTTCTTTACCAGGTAAAATTTCCACAAAGGCACCGTATTTCTCCGTACGGGTTACCTTGCCCAGGTAGATTTTGCCGATCTCTACATCTGCAGTAAGAGTTTCAATTATTTGTTGTGCCTTATATCCTGCTGCTGCTTCAGTAGCTACAATAAATATTTTGCCGTCCGGTTCGATGTCGATCTCCGCACCGGTATCTGCAATTATTTTGTTTATTACACGCCCGCCCGGACCGATAACATCACGTATTTTATCCGGATCGATTTGCAAAGTAATTATCCGGGGAGCAAAATCAGATAGGGTAGCTCTGGGTTCTTTAATAACCTCGAGCATTTTACCTAAAATGTAAAGGTAGCCTTTTTTTGCCTGTTGCAGAGCCTCTTTTAGTAATTCCCGGGAAAGACCTTTTATTTTAACATCCATTTGTAGCGCAGTTATTCCACTTTCAGTTCCGGCCACCTTAAAATCCATATCCCCTAAAAAATCCTCAATACCCTGAATATCAGTGAGTATAGCGTACTCACTTCCTTCCTTAACCAGGCCCATTGCTATCCCGGAAACAGGAGCCTCTATGGGAACACCGGCGTCCATCAAGGAAAGTGTGCTGGAACAAACACTTCCCATAGAAGAAGAACCGTTTGATTCTAAAACCTCCGACACCAATCTTACAGTATATGGAAATTCTTCTTCAGAAGGCATTACTGTTTCCAGAGCTTTTTCAGCCAAAGCTCCATGGCCTATTTCACGTCTTCCAGGTCCACGCATAAAGCCCGCTTCCCCTACACTGTAAGGTGGAAAATTGTAATGGTGCATAAACCTTTTTGATTCCTCAATACCCAAACCATCCAGCTTTTGCATATCCCTCAGCGCCCCCAAGGTGCAGATGTTTAACACCTGGGTTTGGCCTCTGGTAAATAAAGAGGAACCATGCGTTCTTGTAAAAAGCTTGACCTCACAAGTGATGGGTCTAATTTCTTCCCATTTTCTCCCATCCGAACGTATTTTTTCCTTGAGAATCATAGAGCGCAAAAGCTTTCTGATTAAACTGTTGACAGTTGCCGTTATATCTTGCTCATTGTCAGGATAGAGCTCTAAAAAATGCTGTAATGTTTCTTCCTTGATTTTATCCAGCAGATTCTCCCGGGCTGATTTTTCCTCAACCTTTAATGCTTCTTTAAATTTATCCTCACAAAAGTCTGTTACTTCATCAGCAATTTGTTGTTCCGGTTCAAAGGGTGTTACTTCCATTTTTTCCTGGCCGATTAAAGCAACGATTTCTTTTTGCAGTGTGATAATCTCTTTTATGACTTCATGGCCAGCCCAAATGGCTTCAAGCAATTTTTCATCCGATACTTCCTTTGCTTTTGCTTCCACCATCATTATTGCTTCTTCAGTACCGGCGACTACAAGATCGAGAGAACTGTTTTCATTCTGTTCGATAGTAGGATTAATGGTAGGCACTCCATCAATTAAGCCTACACTTACGGCTGCAACCGGCCCCATAAAAGGAATCTTGGAGATCGAAAGCGCCGTCGATGCACCGATGATGGCAAGCGGTTCAGGCGGGCAATCCTGATCGACAGATAATACTGTTACGACAATGTGTACTGCATTGCGAAAACCTTCCGGAAACAAAGGCCTCAGAGGCCTGTCTGTCAATCTTGCTGCAAGGGTAGCCTTTTCCGTAGGTCTGCCTTCTCTCCTGATAAATCCTCCGGGTATTCTACCCACCGCATAAAGTCTTTCTTCATAATCAACTGTTAAAGGAAAAAAATCTATTCCTTCACGTGGCTCTTGGGAAACAGTTGCCGTAACCAAAAGGGCTGTGTCACCATAGCGGATAAGCACTGCGCCACTGGCTTGCCCGGCTACCTTTCCTGTTTCGATAACAAGAAGCCTATCGGCAAGATCCATCTTAAAATTTCCCAAACAAAAAAACCTCCTTGCTTCAAAAAAAGTATAAGGACATTAAGTCCTTATTTTCTTAAGCCCAATCTTTCAATAATGAGCCGATATCTATCGGGTTTTCTATCCCGCAAATAATTTAACAAACCCCTGCGTCTTCCAACCATTTTCAGCAACCCCCGCCTGGAATGAAAATCTTTTTTATGCATCTTAAGATGATCCGTTAATTGGTTAATTCTTTTGGTAAGAATGGCAATCTGTACTTCGGGAGAACCCGTATCACTGTCATGGTTTTTGTATTCATTAATTATATTACTTTTAATTTCGCCCGAAAGCGTCACTTTATGTTCACCTCCTTCAAATAGCAACATCAAAATCGGGGAAGGATCAAGCAGATTCTATCACATACCGAAACCTTTGTAAACAAAGCTGTAGCAAGGTTTAAGGCACACCGGACAAAAGGGTGCAGATATCTGGCTATCCCGAAAAAGCACAACCTAAAGCATTTTCAACCCCTGCCGATGTCATTACTTGGAACAATATGGAATGTTTTATGGGTCCAAAATAAACATTATGCCAAAACAATTTGTTTAAACCCTTTTGATCCCTAGCTTCTCTCTTTTAATAAATTGCCTTCCAACAAACCGGCATATTTACCGGCAATTAACTCCCTGGCAATTTTTATGTCAGCCTCTATTTGTTTCTTTAAGTACGTAGCATTTTTAAAGGTCATTTCATCTCTGATTCTGCATAAAAATTCCGTTGTCAGTTCTTCAGCATAGACGTTTCCATAAAAGTCCATCAAATGAATTTCCACAAAAATTTCTTCAGAAGGCCCGAACGTAGGCTTATTTCCAACATTTGCAAGGCCAAAGATTTTCTTGTTTTCCCTGGATGCCAGACTTAAATAAACTCCATTTTTGGGGAGCAAAAGTTCCCCATCAATATCCAGGTTAGCTGTAGGATAGCCCAACAAACGGCCCCTCCCATCGCCATGAACAACTTCTCCTTTTCTTTTAAAAAAAGTACCAAGGAAATCTGCCGCCCTTTGCACCTTACCACGGCTAATCAGATCCCTTATCAGAGAACTGCTCACTACTTTTTGATCAAGTGTAACAGGAGGTACAATATTTACGTTAAAGCCAAATTGTTTGCCCCACTTGCATAAATCATGTGTTGTTCCCTTTCCCTGTCTTCCAAATGTATAATCGTAACCAACAACAATTTCTTTAACTTTTAAGGAATCGACCAGATAATTTTGGACAAACTTAAATGGAGAATATAAAGAAATTTCCCGGGTAAACTTTTCTACAAACATGTAATCTATACCAAGGTTTTCCAATGCCTCCGCTTTCTCAGGCAAAGAAGAAAGTAATCCAAGTTTCTTATAGGGAAACAATATTTTAAAGGGATGGGGATCTAAAATAAAAACAGCGCTTTTTAGACCTTTCTCTTCAGCTTTATATTTTACCCTTTCGATAATTTTTTGATGAGCCAGGTGCATGCCGTCAAAATTGCCCAGGGCAAGCGCCAGCTTATTATTATTGTCCTTATAGCCTGCAACACCATGAATTAACTCCATGAACCTCACCCTGCCCGGTATGTTGATTATTATAGATCAAAAAATGCTTGACAGGCCGCAAAAAAAAGATGAAACCGGAGCAGCCTTGTACATAACTGATACAGTCACACTTGTATGATGATTTTTTCAGGTTTGAGAACGAAGTTACAAGAGCTGTCTTCTTCTAACCGCCCCAGCCCAACAAAATCTCCTTTTGTAGTATATACTGGCACAATCTTTCCGTCAACCGGTTCTGTAGCTGAATCCAGGCTTTTATTAAAGGGCAGAAAACGTTCATGAATTAGACTATTTACACGATCCCGGTTTAGCACTACCTTTCCCCCGTTTTGAAAGGGAAAATCCAGGGGTAATATTGCTTTTTTAAGATTGTCCATGCTTGACAAATGATCCAAATTTTCAAATGTGTTTGCCTGCAAAAGCTTGAAATCGCCCACTTCTCTCCTTAACAAAAAGGACATGTGGCCGCCAAAACCCAAAGCATCACCGATTTGGGAACAAAGGGTTCTAACATAGGTTCCTTTAGAACATTTTACCTCCAAAAGAACTCGTTTGGGTGGGAAATAATCAATTATCTTTATATAAAAAATGTATACTGTCCTGGGTTTCCGTTCAATGGATTTACCGCGACGAGCATATTCGTACAGTTTTTTCCCTTTATGTTTGATTGCGGAAAACATCGGAGGTGTTTGTTGAATTTCCCCTGTAAACGAAGTAAGAACTTTTTTGATTTCTTCAATATCCAAGGTATAAGGTTCTTTTGCAGCAATGATTTTCCCGGAAGAATCGGCAGAATCCGTGGACACACCCAAAAACAGTTCTGCTCTGTATATTTTGGAAAAATCCACAATGTAGGAAAAAAATTTGGTTGCTTTTCCCAGAAGAATTGGCAAAACCCCGGCAGCTCCGGGATCAAGGGTACCCCCATGTCCAACCTTGACACCTGGAAACAAAGTCCTGATATATTTGACTACATCATGTGAGGTTAAACCAGGAGGTTTTAAAATATTTATAAATCCGTTCAAATAGAAAACCTCCGAAATTGTTTTGTGCTTGCTAGTGAGACTTTATCAAACATTTGCTTATAAAATCTATGGTTTTTTTGACTACTTCCTGCGGGTTGCCGTAGATTGTGCAGCCGGCAGCGCGGGAATGCCCCCCCCCACCAAAGGTTTGCGCGATAGAAGATACATCTACAGTTTTGGAACGAAAACCTATTTTGGTCCCACCGTCAGCGGTATGATAAAAAAACACTCCCACTTCAACTTCGCTGATATTTTTTAAATAATTTACAAAACCATCCAGTTCCTCTGGTTTAGAACCGCTTTTTTTCAGCATTTCCTCGTGGACACTCATCCAGGCAATTTCTCCGGATCGATTCAACCGTAATGTTTTCAAGCTGTCACGCAGCAAAAGAATAGTTGAAAGTGGGTACTCATCGAAAAGCTTTTGGCTGACAAAAGCAGGGTTTACTCCTTTTTCCAACAGTGAACCGGCAATTTTCATTGTTTGGGGGGTAGTATTTTCGAATTTAAAGGAACCGGTATCCGAAGAGATAGCCACGTATAAATTTAAACTTATCTCGTAATTTAAATCAAAATTATTGTCCCGTAACAACAGAAATATTAGCTCTCCAGTTGAAGCAGCAGTAGGATCAACTAAATTTACATTTCCAAATTGCTCATTGGTTTTATGATGATCAATATTTACAACCAAATCAAATTTGTTCATTTTTTCTTTCATAAAATCAAGCCTGTCGAGATCGCTGCAATCTAAGACAAATGCCAAGCCCCCTATTTCTTCCCCGGGGAAAAAATTTTTAAATTTTTCCACCCCCGGAAGAAAGGAGTACTTGGCAGGTATACTGCTTGGGCATAACAAAGTTACTTTTTTGTCTTCTTGTCTTAAAGCAGCCTTCAGAGCCAAAGAAGAACCTATCGCATCGCCATCCGGCCTAATATGGGTTAATATAGTAAAGTTATCGTATTCATTCAGCAATGAAGATAGGTTAAATTCTTTCATTTAGGTTTGTCATCTCCTGACTCACTTTCCAAACTCCGGAGTACGTTTTCTATGTGTGCTCCGTATGCCATAGAACGATCCAAATAAAATTCGATTTCCGGTACATGGCGAAGACGGATTCTTTTGCCAATTTCCGAACGGACGAAACCTGAGGCCCTGTCATTTAAAATGTTAATGGTTTTTTCTTGCGCATCCTGCGCATTTTGATGATCATAGATGCTAATAAATATCTTGGCATGACGCAGATCCCTTGTAAGCTCAACACCCGTTACACTGATCAAGTTGACCAGGCCAGGATCTTTAAGTTGATGCCTGAGTATTTCACTTACTTCCTTTTTTATTTGTTCCCCAACCCTTTGTGAACGCATAAAAACACCCTCCCAGCTGCGTAAAAAGGCTAATTAGGCGCTAACTTTTCTTAATTCATACGCCTCCAAAATATCGCCTTCCTTTAAGTCATTAAAGTTTTCCAGGAGAATCCCGCATTCAAAACCTGTACTTACCTCCCTAATGTCATCTTTAAACCTTTTCAGGGACTCAATCTTACCTTCATGTATCACAACACCGTCTCTTATTACACGCATACCTGCATTTCGGATTATTTTTCCTTCAAGGACATAAGTTCCCGCTATAGTTCCCAACCTTGATGCTTTAAAAAGTTTCCTTATTTCTGCCTGACCAAGTACTACCTCCTTATATTCAGGTTCAAGTAAACCATGGATTGCAGATTTGACATCATCAATGATTTCATAAATAACTCGATAAAGTCTTATGTCAACCTGTTCCTTCTCTGCCAGTTTTCTGGCATTTGCTTCCGGCCGAATGTTATACCCGATAATAATCGCGTTAGATGCCGACGCAAGCATAACATCAGACTCTGTAATCGCGCCCACCCCTTTATGAATAACCTGAATATTAATATTATCGCTTTCAATCTTCATTAGAGATTCCTGCAGCGCTTCAGCTGAACCCTGAACATCCGCTTTGATAATAATATTCAGATCTACTTCGTCATCCTTGATTTGTTTGAAAAAATCATCTAAAGAAATTTTATGATCTTTGCGAAGGGTAGCTTCCCTTAGTTTTTCCCCTCTTTTTTGAGCAATCTGCCTTGCTAATTTTTCATCCTGGACTACTAAAAGACTGTCGCCTGATTGCGGCACTTCGGCAAGGCCTAAAATTTCAACGGGTGTAGAAGGAAAGGCTTTGTCCACCCTGGAACCCTTATCATCAATCATGGCCCTGATCCTGCCATAAATATTTCCGCAAATTACCGGATCTCCTATGCTCATCATTCCATCTTGCACAAGTATTGTGGCAACAGGGCCTCTTCCTTTGTCTAGTTTTGCTTCTATTACCACCCCTTTAGCCTTACGGGCGTAATTTGCTTTAAGCTCTGACATCTCCGCTACAAGCAGAACCATTTCCAAAAGTTCTTCCAGTCCATCTTTCCTAAGCGCACTTACATTTACAAAAATGGTGTCTCCGCCCCACTCCTCAGGTATTAGTCCTACCTCGGCGAGCTGCTGTTTAACTCTTTCGGGATTTGCGTCAGGTTTATCTATTTTATTCAAAGCTACGATCATAGGAACATCTGCTGCCCTGGCATGGTTGATGGCTTCGATTGTCTGGGGCATAACTCCATCATCTGCCGCTATGACTAGGATAGCAATATCCGTCACCTGTGCGCCTCTGGCACGCATAGCTGTAAAAGCCTCATGCCCAGGTGTATCCAGAAAAACCACTTTGTTTTTATCAATCTTGACAGTGTAAGCTCCAATATGTTGAGTTATTCCGCCTGCTTCGGAGGCAATGACATCAGTTTCCCTGATGGCATCTAACAGCGAAGTCTTCCCATGGTCAACGTGCCCCAAAACGGTCACTACAGGCGGCCTGGGTGTCTGTACACCATTGGCTTGTTGTTCAATCATGTTAAGAAGTTCTTCTTCATCGGGATCGGTTCTTATATCAAATTTGATTCCGTATTCTTCCGATAGTATTTCCAATACATCTTCGGTTAACTGCTGATTAATGTTATAGATTAGGCCTAAATCCAATAATTTGGAAAGCACCTCAGAAGCCATCACATTCAACCTTGCAGCCAGTTCACCCACAGTTACTCTTCCTTCCAGGGAAAGCGACTTTTCCGGCCTTTTTTTCTCCTTGGCGGACAATCTGGCCGCTCTCCTGGCCTTGCGGCCTCCCTTTACCGTTCTTTTATCTGCAGTTTTCTTTTTATCTTCAGATGCTCTTTCCTTTGCTTTTTCAGTTTTTCCGGTAGCCTTTTCTGCAGTTTTTTCTATGACGGTTGCTTCAGCTTGAATCTCCTTGGAGTCCTCTTCCCGGCCTATTGGTTTCATTTCGCCTTTAGTTAGCATTTCTACCACTCTTGCTGCCACATCTTTATCCAAAGTGCTCATATGATTTTTAACATCAATGTCCAGCTCTTTAAGGATGTTTGTTAGTTTTTTGCTGTTAATCCCCAGCTCCCTTGATAGTTCATAAACCCTTACCTTACTCATAAGGTTCACACCTCCATTTTATTTACCTCCTTAAATTTACTGATACTTCGACTTCTATTCTAAAGGAAAGTAATTTCAAAATTTGCCGCTTTCCTTTGGCAAGAATATCTAAGAAGAAGTGTCAGTCGGCAACCCCTTCCCCTCCAATCTTTCTTTCAAAGAATTGATGACACCTTCCGGAATAGTGGAACGTAAACTTTTTTCCAAACTTTTATTTTTTATAACCCTTTGGAAACAGTCGATGCTAGGGCAAATATAGGCACCTCTTCCTGCTTTTTTACCTGTAACATCAAGTTCAATTTCTCCCAAGGGGGTTCTTACTATTCTAATTAACTCTCTTTTGTTTTTGTTTTCCCGACAACCCAAACACATTCTTTGGGGAACCCTACGCTTTTTGGCCAAGGTAATCCCTCCAGGAAACAATATTATCCAATGATCTCGCCGTCAAGACTTTCGTCAATTATAGTTTGCTCAGCCGCGCTGTCATCTGATTCGTTTGCTTCAATAGCACTGTCATCTATCTTTTCTGCCTCGTCTTCGCCGTCTTCACCCATTTTTCCTATTTCGGCTGCACTTTTTACACCTTCTTCTTCCTTTTCTTCCTCAGCCCTTTCGTCAGCAATTTTTTCGTTATATTCAGATTCGCTGAGGATATCAATTTTCCACCCTGACAATTTAGCGGCAAGACGAACATTTTGTCCTTCTTTACCAATAGAAAGTGAAAGTTGATAATCGGGGACTACTACCATAGCCGATTTGTTTTCGGCAATTATTTCCACTTTTAATACCCTGGCCGGACTTAAAGCTCTGGCCACAAAAATTTCCGGATCCTCATCCCATTCCACAATATCAATTTTTTCCCCCTTGAGTTCACCTACAACAGACTGCACTCTGCTGCCTTTAGGGCCTACACATGCCCCAACAGGATCAATATTCTTATCACTGGAAAACACAGCCACCTTGGAACGGTTTCCCGGTTCACGGGCAATTGCTTTAATTTCAACAACACCGTTATATATTTCCGGCACTTCCAGTTCAAACAAACGTTTTAAAAGCCCTGGATGTGTCCTGGAAACCAAAATTTGGGGACCTTTTGTAGTTTTTTTAACCTCCAATATATACGCCTTGAGGCGATCGCCTTGCTTATAGTTTTCCCCGGGCATCTGCTCTTGTGGGGTCAAAATAGCTTCTGTTTTCCCAAGATTAATTATGGTATTTCTATGTTCAAACCGTTGTATTAAGCCGGTTACAATGTCTTCTTCACGATCGACATACTCCTCATAGATCAGATCGCGTTCAGCCTCTCTGATCCGTTGAATAACAACCTGTTTAGCGGTTTGGGCTGCTATTCTTCCAAAGTTTTTGGGAGCAACCTCCGATTCAACCACATCTCCAAGTTCATAAAGGGGGCTTTTTTTCCTTGCATCATCAATATGAATTTCATATTGCGGGTTGACTACTTTTTCAACAACGGTGAGACAGGAATAAAGCCGCATTTCACCTGTATCCCTGTCAATATCAACCTTTACATTATGGGCAGAGCTAAAATTCCGTTTGTAAGCAGAAATTAAGGCTGCCTCAATAGCCTCAAACAAAGTGTCCTTTGCTATTCCCTTCTCTTTTTCTATGGCCTCTAAAGCAAGCATAAAATCCTGGTTCACTTTTTTTCCCCCTTATTTTTTATACCAGAGGTTTGCTTTAGCTATTTCATGCAAAGCAATGTTAAACTTTTCACCTTCATCTGTCTCTAAAACAAGCGTATCATTAAGAAAGTCTTTCAGGATACCGGTAAAATTTCTGCGCTCATTAATTTTATGGCTGGTTTTAATCTTTACATAATTCCCTTTAAACCTTATGAAATCCTTAGGTTTTCTCAGTGGCCTTTCTATCCCCGGAGAAGACACTTCCAACAAATAACTCGAAGGGATAGGATCTTCCCTATCCAAAATTTCACCAAGTGATCTGCTAACTTTTTCACAGTCTTCTATAAAAACGCCCCCCGGTTTATCTATATAGACAACAACACGGGAACGTTTTCCTGCCGGCATATAATCAACCCCTACAAGTTCAATGCCCATTCCATCGGTTACTGTTAATGCCAGCTTTTCGATTACCTTATGAACTCTTTCCTTGCCGGCACCTGCATTTGATGATTTCATGAAAAACATCTCCATATTTTCAAGAATAAAGAGTGGGAATAAGCCCACTCTTCGTCGCTTTACAATCCTGTCCTCAACCAATGAATATTTTATCATATCTATAAATCTTATGCAAGAAAAGCGTCCCGCGCTTTAACACAACGAAGGATTTTGCAGCTATTGTTCAGGGTAAACATATAAAAGATATAATTGCTGGGTTTTTGAAATACTATGACTGAAAAAAGAGGTTTGCCATTTTGAATATATTTGAATACAATGGCAACCCTTTAAATTCTTCTTTAACGTTAGAGATAACTTCCGACAATTTTGCATCCGGAAATAGTTTATAATCGTTATTTTAAAGTGCTCACTCGAGTAAGATATTTAATTATTTCCCAGTACATTTTCATTCGGGCGGCCATCCCTTTCCAAACACCCATTTTTTCCTCTTTCATAACATGGGACATGTCGTACAAAAGGACTTCTTTTACTCTGATATCCGACGATTCTATAAAACGGTTCAGAGCAAGCTCTACACCAAAACCTGCTATGTCAAGATCTGATATCCTTTCTAATATAGAAAATTTGACGGCCCTTTGACCAGATAGGTACGGGGCCATTTTCTGGGCAAAATCGGTGGCAATTCTTCCTTTTTCAAAAATCCCAATAGTCATATCCGCCTCATCCCTGACAACCGGTCCCAAAAGGTTATGTACATGTTTTTCAGTTAAACCAAGCAGATCAGCATCCAAAAATAGAACCACATCTGCTTGAAAATTATCCAATCCGGCTTTTAGTGCTCCACCCTTGCCACGGTTTTCCATTAATTCGATAATTTCTACATTGTAACTTTTGGATACTTTGACAGTATCATCAGTTGAACCATCGCTTACAACAATAACTTTCTTAATCAGATCAACACGTTTTAGTACAGCCAAAACATTTCCGATGTTTTTTTCTTCGTTATAAGCCGGTATTATAGCAATGGTTTCCATCAAAACTCATCCTCCGTTCCCACGCAATGCTTTTTTTGGGTCAGTATTTCTTTAATTTCCTTTTCCAGGGATTCAAACAGTTCAGGGAGAGGAACTTTTTTAAACACTCTTCCTTCTTTAAAAATAATACCAAAATTTTCACTGCCGGATATGCCTATGTCAGCTTCACGTGCTTCCCCCGGGCCGTTAACAGGACATCCCATGACCGCAATTTTCAAAGGAAAGTCGATGCCTTGCACCATTTCCTCAACCTTTTTGACCAAGTTTTCCAGATCTATTTTGCAGCGGGCACATGTAGGACAGGAAATAATGTCCGGCCCAAAGCTTCTCAGCCCGGCAGCCTGCAATATTTCCTTGGCCACAAAAATTTCCTCTACCGGATCTCCCGTTAAAGAAACTCTTACGGTATCGCCAATCCCATCTAGAAGCAGTGAACCGATGCCCATTGAAGATTTGACTGTGCCTTTCAAGCCTCTTCCTGCCTCAGTAACACCTATATGTAAGGGGTACGGTGTACAATCGGCAATTTTTTTGTACGCACTTATCGTAGTAATAACGCTTGCCGCCTTAAGGGAAATGATTATATTCTGAAATGAATTTTTTTCTAAAAAATCTATTGTCTGCAAAGCAGATTCCACAAGGGCATCCGCAGTTGCCCCCCCATGCTTTGCTCTTAGGACTTTGTCTATTGAACCCGAATTAACACCTATGCGCAGGGGAACCCCTTTTTCTTTAGCTTTTTCAACAATATAAATAAGTTTCGCCTTCCCCCCTATATTCCCCGGGTTAATTCTAATTTTATCGGCTCCTTCCTCAATAGAAAGGAGAGCCAGGCGGAAATCAAATTGGATATCAGCAATAACCGGCAGGGATATATGTTTTTTAATAACACCCAGTGCTTTGGCATCACTTTTGTTGGTAACAGCCAACCGGATAAGCTCACACCCGGCCACACGAAGCTTGTCAACCTGCTCCAAAGTGGCCACAACATCGGAAGTGTCTGTATTAGTCATAGATTGGAGGGATACAGGAGCCCTGCCTCCTATCATGACATTAGCTACCTTTACAGGCAGAGATTTTCGCCGCATATTTTCCATTCTCCTTTTTTCATTCCCATGCGCGCTGTTATAAAACTTTTATTTAAAAAAACAAGCGGGTAACATCTTGGAAAGCAATTAAAATCATTAGAAGGATCAGTAGGGAAAAACCAATAAAATGAATAAAACCTTCCTTTTGAGGATCAATAGGCTTGCCCCTGATGCCTTCTAAAGCCAGAAAAATTATCCTGCTTCCATCTAGGGCCGGGATAGGCAGCAGGTTAATAATGCCCAGGTTTATACTAATGATTGATGCCAGATAGAAAAGGTTACCCAACCCAGTTTCGCTAACCTCCGCTACAACTGCAATTATTCCTACGGGGCCGGCAAAATCTGCTGGAATTGCACCAGTAATCATTTGGTATAAACTAACAAAAATTAATTTTATAAAAAACCATGTATAAATAATTCCAAGTTTAATTGATGAAAAAAATATATATTTTTTGTAAACAGGGGCTATACCGATTAAACCCTTGCCCTCTTCTTCTCCAGGTATTACCGGGATAAAAAGTTCGCTGCTATTTCTTTGGATATGCAGGGTAATTTGTTTTTCGGGGTTTGTATTAATGAAATGAACAACATCATCCCAATTTTTCGCCGGGGAACCGTCAACAGAAAGCACAACATCACCGGGCTTTAAACCAGCCTCGGAAGCCCTGCTTTCAGGTAATACTTCACCTATTTTAGCAACCTGATTTTGTGGCACTCCTAAAAAAAAGAAGTAAATTAGGGAAAAAAGAATCATTGCTAGAAAAAAGTTCATAAAAGGACCCGCGAAAATAACGGCAAAACGTGAAATCAAGGGCTTCCCTTGAAAACTTCCTTCCTTGTGCATTTCCTCGGGATCGTCACCCAACATGCGACAAAAACCGCCCAAGGGAAACAGCCTTAAAGAGTATTGCGTACCATCTTTACACCATCCGAATAGTTCCTTCCCAAACCCAATAGCAAATTCAAGCACCCTTACACGAACTAGTCTGGCTACAATAAAATGCCCAAATTCGTGTACAAAAATAAGCAAGCCAAAAATAATCACCGAAGCTATGATCGTTTTAAGCATTTGATCTTCTCCTTTTTACTTTTGTAAAAGGCTTTTGCTTTCTTTACGGGCCCAGGCATCTGCTTCTGTAATTTCTGCAAAAGATGGATTTGGTATCGCTGAATGCCTGTTCATAACTTCCTCTAATATAGCAGGAATATGCAAAAAAGAATGGCAGTTTTTCAAAAAGCCTTCCACGGCGATTTCGTTGGCTGCATTCAACACGGCAGGCATAGTCCCACCAATGTTTCCTGCCCAATATGCATAATCAAGACAAGGAAAATTTTCACGATCTGGAGGCAAAAAGTTTAGGCTGCGTTTACGATCCCAATTTAATTGAGAATAGCTTCTTTTCCATCTTTCGGGATAGCTAAGCGCGTACTGTATGGGGAAAAGCATACTGGGAAAACTCATCTGTGCCATGGTAGTGCCATCGGTGAACTCTACCATGGAATGGATAATGCTTTCAGGATGAACCACAACGTCAATTTTTTCGAAATTAAGGTTAAATAACCAGTGGGCCTCAATTACCTCAAATCCTTTGTTCATCAGTGTTGCTGAATCAATTGTTACCTTTGCCCCCATTGTCCAATTAGGATGCTTCAAGGCTTGAGAAGGTGTAACTTTAGCAAGCTCCTCTTTGTTCCATCCCAAAAAAGGGCCTCCGGAAGCTGTAAGTATCACTTTGGCAACTTCATTTTTTTTCCCCGCCTGAAAACATTGGAAAAGTGCCGAGTGTTCGCTGTCTATTGGCATAATCGTTGCCTTTTTAGCTTTCGCTTCAGCCGCAATCAATTCTCCCCCTACTACCAAAGCCTCTTTGTTAGCCAGTGCAACAGTTTTGCCGTTGCTCAGGGCGGCAAGCGTAGGTTCCAGTCCGCTGAACCCCACAAGGGCAACCACAACTATGTCAGCATCCGGCCAAGCGGCAAGTGTTTTTAAGCCTTCTTTTCCGGATAAGATTTCGGTACCAACGTTGCCGAGACGATTTTTGAGTTCCAGAGCTTTTTCCTTTAGTAAAACTGCTGCCGCCAAAGGTTTGTATTTGGTAATTTGCTTTTCCAGAAGGTCAATATTGCTCCTTGCAGAAAGTGCAATTATTTTAAATTTTTCAGGAAACCGATCTACCACTTCCAGTGTTTGTGTTCCCACAGAACCGGTAGATCCCATAATAGATATCTTTTTAGCCATAAAATCCCTCATTGTAATTATAGCAAAATGCCGGCAAGAAGCAATCCCAACCATGTAAATTGATGGAATACTCCCCTGAGTATTCTAGAAAACAAAATATATAATATAAAAATAAAAAAAAGGAGCCGCGAAAAAAAGACTGTCAAAACGATCTAAAATACCCCCATGCCCCGGTAAAAGATGGCCTGAATCTTTTGCCCCCACACTTCTTTTAAAAGCAGATTGGCCCAAATCCCCAAAAGTTGCTGTTATACCTATAATAAGACCCAAACATAAGCATACCGATAGATTTGGGCTTTCGGGTGCATAATAGTAGAACAACAATCCGACTAAAACGCTTCCCGCTATTCCGGCAAAAGTCCCCTCCAGGGTTTTCTTTGGGCTTATCCCGGGGGCAAGCGGCGTCTTCCCCCACATGCTTCCAATGAAATAAGCCAGAATATCTTCTGACCAAACCATTAAAAACAAAAAAAGAGTAAGGATAAATCCTTTCGGCAAAAATCTAACGGCCAGTAAAAAACCGGCCAACCCACCAGTATATAATGTGCCCCAAAAGGAAAAAATGGATTCTTTGTATTCAACATAAGAATGAAATAAAACAGGTAAAAGAGAGAACGCAATAAAAATGAGGACCCATGATAATAAAACAAGGTGGCTGTTTCCGGAAAAAGCAGACAGAAACAAAAAAGGTAATAATAAATACGATAATAATTCTGACACCCCGGACCTGCTTTTTTTTATCAAATAGAAATACTCCCTCAGCCCGATGGCGGCAATAACAAAAATTAACAAGCTGTACCAGAATCCCCCAAGATATGCAAAAAAAATAATTACCGGAATACCAACCAGTGCGGTAAAAATTCTGGTTTTAAGCATTATTAGCACCGCCTATAATTTATGAATTCCGCCAAATCTTCTTTCCCGTTCCTGGTAATCCAATATTGCTTCCAAAAAATGTTCTTTTTTAAAGTCGGGCCAAAAGATTTCGGTAAACCATAGTTCAGCATAAGCCAATTGCCAAAGTAAAAAATTACTGATCCTTAATTCCCCACTCGGCCGTATCAGTAAATCAAGTTGAGGCAAATCCTTGGTGTAAAGATGGCCGTCAAATAAATCTTCGTTAATTTCTTCTGTTTTCAATATTCCTCGTTTCACTTTTTCCGAAATCGCTTTAACAGCATTTAAAATTTCATGCCTGCCGCCGTAATTAAGAGCAAAATTTAGGATCATACCAGAATTGTTTTTAGTTTTTTGCAAAGCCTCTCGAACAGTATTTTTGGTAATACGCGGAAGCTGTTTCAGCTCTCCCATGGTTTTGATAACAATGTTTTTTTCCATCAGAGACTGCAGTTCTTTCTGAAGATATTCTTGTGGCAAACGCATCAAAAAATCGACTTCCCAACGTGGCCTTTTCCAATTTTCCGTAGAAAAAGCAAACAATGTCAAAACATTTATCCCCAGATCGTGAGCACAGGTAATAATTTCTTTTAATGTGTTCATGCCCGCCCGATGGCCTGCTATTCGCGGCAAACCTCTTTTATTAGCCCAGCGTCCGTTACCATCCATGATTATAGCTACATGATTGGGAAGCTTTTGGGGTGATATAAGCCGGGCAAGTTTGGTTTCCCTACGGTTGCTTTCTTTCATATCTATCACCTGCAATTCCATAAATAGACCCCCGTTTGGGGGTTAAACAAGTACCGGCCGCAGCAAAAGTATGTAGGATTGTAATAACCTATAATGTGATATTCACGCCTCTATTTGGCAACAGCAACGATAAGCTTTACGGTACCATTCGGAAGTTCAATCTGCTTTACCACACGACAATCCTTGTACAAAGATTTTTCAACACTGCCAGCCGGTAACTTGGAAAAAGCAGGAGCTGTCCCGCTAAGACCAAATTTTATACCTTCTTCCTTTAAAATGTTTATAGCTTCATCTAAACGATAAGCAGTTACATCGGATGCTTTTTTCAGCATAACATTACCACCGTTTTTTGAATCCTAAACTTCCATAATTTCTTTTTCCTTTTGTAGAAGAAACTTATCAATTTTCTTTATTTGTTCATCTGTTAACTCTTGCACATTTTCCAGATTGGTTCTTAATTCGTCTTCGGATAAGCTGCCTTTTTTTTCTTTTGTTTTTAGCAGATCGTTTGCCTCACGCCGAACATTTCTAATGGCTACTTTTGCTTCTTCGGCCTTTTTCCGAATTGTTCTAACCAGTTCTTTTCTTCTTTCTTCCGTAAGCTGTGGAATAGGAAGCCTGATAATATTGCCGTCATTGTTAGGTGTAAGCCCGAGATCTGATTTTAGGATCGCTTTTTCTACTTCCTCCAAAGCATTTTTATCCCAAGGTTGCACAACCAGCAGCCTTGGTTCCGGTGCAGATATTGTAGCCAATTGATTAAGGGGCGTTGAAGTTCCATAATATTCGACATTTACTTTGTCGAGCAATGCAGGAACAGCCCGACCCGCCCGCAAAGTGCTTATTTCGTTTTTGAATACCTCTACACTTACCTCCATTTTTTCCCCTGTGTTTTTTAAAATACTTTCCATTACCTGTTCCCTCCCCTGACAGTTGTGCCTATTTTTTCACCCATTATAACCCGTTTAATGTTTTCAGATTTGTTTAGCCCAAACACCACCAGTGTGATCCCGTTATCCATGCACAAAGAGGCCGCGGTCGAGTCCATGACCCCCAACCCGCGGTTGATAACTTCTATATGGCTTAATTCAGTTAATTTTTGTGCCTCAGGATTTACCAATGGATCCATATTGTAGATCGCATCGACTTTTCCTTTAGCCAGCAGGATTACCTCAGCTTCAATTTCTGCAGCCCTTAGCGCAGCCGTTGTGTCAGTAGAGAAATATGGATTACCGGTACCGGCAGCAAAAATTACAACCCTCCCCTTTTCCAAATGGCGGATTGCCCTCCGGCGTATATAAGGTTCGGCGACCTGCTTCATTTCAATCGCCGTCTGCACCCTGGTATCAACCTCAAGACCCTCCAACGCATCCTGCAAGGCAAGTGCATTTATGACAGTTGCCAGCATGCCCATGTAATCGGCAGATGCTCTGTCCATGCCTCTTTTTCCGGCATTGGCCCCCCTCCAAATGTTGCCTCCTCCCACCACTACTGCCATTTCTACGTTGTATTTTTTAACTTCCTTGATTTGCTCGGAAATATTTTTCAAAACACCATAATCAATACCATAACCTTTTTCTCCGGCAAGAGCCTCCCCGCTTAGCTTGAGGATAACGCGTTTATATACGGGTAAAGACATTTATTAACCTCCATATATTATAATATTTAGATTTTGCAGATCGTCCCCACTACGCGCGCTGGATATTGCCGTATAAACTAAATACTTTCTCGTAGGTTATGAAATTGCTTATGAGAAGCATGCTTTATGGGGATAGTGTTAGTGTTTATATAAGGGATAGGACTATTGAAATTTTTCCCTGCAAGTCAGGTAATAATTCATATCTTCTGCTGTACACCTAACACAGCAGTAATATAAGTTCACCAACAGGATATCAAAACCCTTTTAAAAAGACAACTTTCCCCATTCCCATTTTTTAAACCAATTTGTTTTAGGTAATAAAACCATTGCCAAATCCTATCTTTTGTTCATCTGTTTTGTTAGGGTTTAGCATCAGATCGCAAATCAAATAGACCATATGATCAATAATTTCTTGAGGTGCCCGGGATCCCTTCGGATTATACCATTGAACAATCCAATTGCACATTCCCAGAATGGCATAAATTGTAAAGGCAACGTCCACTTCAGGGAAAACCTTTTCTTTGATTCCCCGGGCCAGGGAGGCTTTAAAAATGTTTTCATATTTTGTGCGACTTTCTACGTAATGTTTTATTTTTTCCGCGGGGATTTTATCTTTTTCCTGGAAAAAAAGAACCAGGGAGTAACTATTGTGCATGATATAGTGTATGTGGCTACGAATAAGTTCGCGCAGTTTTTCCGCGGGAGGCAGATCTGAAGCCGCAATATATTCAGCATTTTTCAAAAGCGGGCATATCCCTCTGTTTAGCACCTCTCTAAATATTTCGCTTTTACTGCTAAAATAATAGTAAATGCTGCCTTTACGTATGCCTACAACGTTGGCAATATCTTGCATTGATGTACCGCTAAACCCTTTTTTTCTAAATAACCTGGCTGATTGGGTCAATATTTCTTTTCTCTTATTTTTGCCCGTGCCCTCCGTATTTGCAATGTTTTTTTTTGAATTCGACAAAACAACCCCGCCCTTCGTAAATAACAAAAATATTCTTTAGTGTCTAAAAAAAACCCCTGGATTTTATAATTAACCAGGGTTAAAATATGACAGCTTTATGTTTAGCAAACGCTTTTTATATATTTAAAGACAGAAACCGCTTCACCCCTGGCGTTCTTAATCCAAAAATTCCACCACATCGGAAATGTTTATTTCCAGCATTTTTACACTAGCCAGTATACGGCTGCAGTTTCTATCCACACATTGCATACCGCCCGATATTTCCATAAGGTGTTCCACTTTTTGCCTGATGTCCTCTATAACCTTTGCCATTTCCCTTAGATCAACTTCAGCTGTAACCATAATGCCACCCCTTTATAAATAAATTAAAATATTATTCTCTTAGATCCTTGAAACGCCTGGCTTTTACTTCATAACGCGGAAGAGTGCCAAATTCGTGATATTCAATGTTGAAGCCTAGATTCGTCTTAAGGCGCAGTTGCCGGACAAGTTCCGGGTGTACTGTTTCCTTGGTAGCAGCGACGCTTGGATCAAGTTCAATTTTGAGGGTTATCTGATCAGCATCGCCTTTTTTGCTTACAATTAGTTCATATTCATCCCCAAGTTCCGGCATGCTGCGTACAACTTCTTCCACAGACACAGGGCTGAATAATACCCCTTTAACTTTTGTAATGTGATCCAAACGCCCATGTATGCCGCCCTTTAATACCCTAAAAGTACGGCCGCATTCACATTGCTCGCCCCACATGCTGACGTCTTTAGAATCAAATCTAATCGTGGGTTGGGCAAAACGATCAAAAACTGTTATGACGATTTTGCCAAGCTTATTGGGCTCATCAATAGGCTCACCGGTTTCAATGTCTAATAATTCTACCATACACAAAGCTTCATTGACATGAACCCCCCCGGGCTGATAAACACATTCATAAGACCACCCGCCTCCTTCAGTGCCTCCAACATGATCATATACTTTGGCATTCCAGGCTTCTTCCATGCGTTTCTTGGTAGCAGGAACATTAGCACCGGGCTCCCCGGCACAAAGGATCCTTTTGATACCTAGTTCCCGTGGATCCATATTCAGCTTCTTGCGGCAAGTTTCAGCCATACTCAAAATATAAGTAGGCGTCCCCATCAATGCCGTAGCTCTTAATTCTTTAATTTTAAGTAATCTTTCCTCTGTGTTAAGGATCCCTCCTGGGACTACTTCGCAACCAACCTTTTCACAGGCATAATGGCCTTGCCAATAAGCAATGAAAACATTGTAACCAAACGGGATGAAAACACGATCTGTGTTCCGGAAACCTTGGGACCACATAATGTAGGCCCACATTTCGTTAAGTATTTCCCAGTCCTGCCATGTATCAGGCTGGTACACGGGTTGACCAGTAGTGCCGCTGGTCTGGTGATATTCTGTAACTTCTTCCAAAGGAACACAAAGGCTGTCACCATAAGGCCAGGGTTCCTTGGCCTGGGCTTCAAGGTAATCTTGTTTTTGCAACATTGGAACCTTGGCAATATCCTCAAAAGAATTAATATCACGGGGGTGAAAGCCTGCTTCATCATAAATACGACGGTACAACTTTGATTTTTCGTAACCCCACTCTACAATGCGTTTAAATTTCTTTAGCTGCAAAGCTTTGAGTTTATCCCTCGGCAGCGTTTCTAAAACAGGGTTCCAGTAAG
>JAAZMP010000083.1 GCA_012798755.1 Bacillota bacterium | reverse complement strand
TAGGCTTAAGCGTGAAACTGCCAGGGCTTTTCTTCTGCCCAATTTGATAAAAGCACTCCTTATATTTTGGTTTTCTCCTAAAGGAATACGCACTTCGCGTATGATTTCGGTGTTCTGAAGCTTTTCAGCATTATTCCCGCCTAAAAAGTCAGTTACAGGCACCTGGCGCAACCCCTTAAAACCGGTAACAACCACTATGGCCTCAAGTGCGACCAACGCCGTTAACAGATCACCGGCTGCCGAGCCGGTACCTAGGTTCCCTCCTACTGTTCCCCGATTCCTAATTTGTGGAGAGCCAACCGTAGATGATGCTTGGGCCATAAGCGGTGTATACTTTTTTATCAAGGAATGACACATAAGGTTTGCAAAAGGGACGTTGGCTCCAACCGCTAAATAATGATCTTTTTTTTCAATGCCCTTCAGTTCATCAACCTTTTTGATGTCAATAATAGCTTCACAACCTAAATCTTCCTTCTGGAGGGCAATTAATAGATCTGTCCCCCCTGCCAAAATCCTGCTTTTACCCTTAAACTGTTCCCTTAGCGCAACTGCTTTCTGCAAGTTATCCGGTGCGTAGTAATCAAAAGGCACTTTGAACACTTCATTTCACTCCCATACTCAAGAAAGTACAAAATTTTTTTAAAAGATTCTTATTGAAGGATTGCCGGCTAGGAACAGAGGGGGTTAATCACTAACCGGCAGATCCTTCCATAATTAGATTATTTTAAAGTCATTTTTTATGTTTTTGCGACCTTGAGTGTATAGTATGGACATGAATTGCATCGAACTAATCAATCCTTCCTTGTTCTTGATAATATTTTAAGGCACCTGGATGGAAGGGGATACCCATATCCTTAGCCATATCCTCTTTTTCACAAAGTTCCATAGCCTTGGTGACAGTTCTATAGCGATCAAAATTTTCAGCAATTGTTTTCACAATGTCATAGGCAATGTCATCTGGTAGATCTTCTCGTGCTATAATGTTGACAATAGTAGCAATGCCATCTACAGGATAGTCTACCCCTTCGTACGCCCCGGCCGGAATTGTATAAGGTACTGTCCCTTTGTTATTTTCAACAATAGTATTAATTTTATCTTCTGATAGGGAAAGCATTTTTACTTTCTTCTGGGAGCTCACATTGACAACGTTGGGTGCCGGAAGAATCATAGCACCATAAAAGATAGCATCAATATGATCATCCAGCATCTGCTGTGCTGCCTCTTCAAAGCTTAACATCTCTATACGAAAATCATCATACGTTAAGCCGTAGGCTTCGACGACCCTTCTAGTATCTTGCTCTGTTGCCAAACCTTTAGGCCCAGGCGTAACTCGTTTACCTTTTAATTGTTCAATAGAATCAATGCCGGAATCAGCATAGACTACAACATGGGTGGGTTCCGGAAAAAGCGTAGCCAAAGTACAGAAGTTCCTTAGCTTTCCCTTGTCTTCAAAAGGTCCTTTACCATCCCAGGCATCTCCTGTCGTAGCAGATAAAGAAAAAGCAACCTGTAACTGCCCTTCGGATACACCGACAACATTGGCAAATCCACCTATAGGAACTGTAGATCCCGTTATGTTTGAATGGCTTTTGGTAATATCCTCCAACATCGCAGTGCCAAGTACCTGCCATACCCCGCCTGCTGGTGCCGTACCCCAGCTGATCGTATAATCACTTGATTCTCCATCCTGATCCCCATTTTCATCCGAAACGCCCTGTTCCCCGTCCTCTTCTACGCCATTACTGCCCCCGCCGGCATCGCCACACCCTACTGAAAAAAGGGCCGTTAAAAGCATCAAAACCAGAAACCAGCTTAATACCTTGTTTTTTTTAACCAAGTTTATTAATCCCCCTTTATCGTTTTTTCTGCTACCATCCTTAACGATCCCGATCCCCACCTTTCCT
>JAAZMP010000219.1 GCA_012798755.1 Bacillota bacterium | reverse complement strand
TTTGCCCCGATGAAAAAAATGATTCAATGTCTTATAAAAAAACTAGGGTAGCGGAACCTACCTTTAAGTTCGAGGTTCGGGTTATTTTTGATAACGTACCCTTTAAACGCGAATTTCTTTGGCCCTTACCAAAGAATCATCAATGCCGACTGCTGGTTAATTTATATGATTGGGCTTGCAATGAATATTTATTAGCAGGCAATGCGCTGCCAGTCTTTTCTATGCCGTATATGGCAGAAATATTTATGGCGCAAGATGAAGAAGAAGTGAATCGGCTTATTGGTACGGCTTTAGAAAGTGCCGATTGTTCTATGATAGATCTTCTTTTTGCTGTTAGCCAAGGTGAAAAAGAAGAAGTCGTAGATTTATTGATAAATGATCTATCACTGGAATACCAAAAATTCTTGTGGAAATTTCAAGAAGTAGGCTTCTTTGCTGTCATGGATGGCTACTATGATGATCTGCGAAAAGCTTATAGTGCTACATTTGAAAAATATCTTAAGGTAAGTGCTGATAGCACTTTGGGTCCCCTTTTACAAAAGGTTTTTATGGTAGTTTCTTTAAAAAATAAGCAGGATCTATGCAGTTGGGTTTGGCAGGAATATCTAGATGCGGCCATAGTAACACCATTACACCCTGCAGTTTTAGATATGATTCGTCATCAGCACATATATTTGTGTGAAAGTTTTTGTTATCACGCAGTCAGAGCTCTTGAAGAACCAGGAGTAAGCGCATTTTCATTAAAACACTGGAATAGGGTAGTAGATCATGCAAAGATACAATGGCCTATTTTTGGGATTTTAACGGATGCCAATAAGGTATTAGATACAAATATGCGCAGTTTTAATTACTTTCATCTAGCTGGAAAAAGCCGCGAAGAGGCTTCTTTTGTAACTTCTAGACTGTTGCTCCAATATGAAGATTTGGAAGATGAGGAAATTACTGATGCAGAGCTATTCCGAGAAACACAGTCATCTGAACTAATAAAACAGGTTCTAATAAATTTTAGGAGGCTATATCCCTTTGCCGATGATGGTATCAATATCGGTGCATATTGTGGTAAGGAAATACAGCCTATTATAGCAGGGATTGATTCCTATCTTTCAAAGGTGTTGATTGATCCGGAACGGGGCAAAAGAGAATATTCCTTAAAATTAACGATCTTTTCGGATAGCAGGGATGATTCATCTGTTGCCCGTTGGGTTAATGCTTGGAAAGATAGGTGGCAGGCAGCAGAGCATTCTAGTGGAAAACGGCATTATAAGAATTGCCAAATCTCAATATTCTATCGCGTTGTTTCGATGGTAGATAATGCCAGACAATTCAAGAACCTGCTTCAACACACTAGTTTGGACCTAATGATATTTTCTGGTTTTATTAAAGCCGGAGCAAGTGATTTTAAAATTATAGAGAATATCGTGGGGGCAATTGACGATTACCGCAAGTTCCCGGTTTTAGAGAAGGCCTGTTGCAGGGAAATCGGTGGTGGTAGGGAAAGGATCCGTGAAAGAGTATTAAGTAACCCACGGTTCCAGCTGGGAGCTTTACATTCTGAGGTTATGGCACACATGAAAAAGGGCCCCCGAAAATCCAGCAACCGTCATGCTGTAGTAAGCCAAAGCAATTACCGCCCTTGGTCAGAACTTGTTGATATAGCTCATGATAGCAGCACCTGGGT
>JAAZMP010000082.1 GCA_012798755.1 Bacillota bacterium | reverse complement strand
CCTTGAGATCCTAACCCTTAGGGAGTAATGGATAAAATGTGGAGCGGGTGATGGGAATCGAACCCACATGACTGGCTTGGAAGGCCAGGGCTCTACCATTGAGCTACACCCGCATGCTTATAGTTTGTTTTTGCATATATTATTATATCTTTTTGCACCGAAGAACGCAAGCCGTAAAAAAACGGTGCAGGTAAGATGCTTGTTACACCCGGAAGAGATCCTGCCCTACCTGCACCGTTTCATTAAAGTTATTTTAATCTTCCAAAAGGATTGTCAATCGGTTTATATACATCCTGTGATTTTACTGCATTGACATCGTTTACAAATTGTGCACAATAAAGTGGCGTGTTGGGATGGCAAAAATGTGCGAAAGCGAAGGAGTATTCTACAATTGCTTTCTAAGCTCCTTTACGTTTTCCTTTTTCTTTTTCGCGTTTTTCCTTTAAAGCACGCCATACTTTTTCGTAGGTAAGGGGTAAACTGCTGACCCGTACCCCCATAGCATTGTAGATGGCATTGGAGTAACACCCCATAGTGGGGATAGTTGACCCTTCGCCCACCTCTTTCACTCCCCAAGGACTGGAGGGCTCCAATTCTTTACCAAAAACAAGCTCAGAGGTAACATGGGGCATATCCAAGGCCGTCGGAAGTTTGTATTCACTCAAGTTTGCGTTAAGAATTTTGCCCTTATCATCAAACAGCACTTCCTCCCATACGGCTTCACCCACACCCATGAATAGAGCCCCGTGAATCTGTCCATGCAAGAGGGAAGGGTTGATCACTGTTCCGCAATCATGGACATCCCAGACATCCGTAACATTTATTTCCCCGGTTTCTTCATCGATCTCTACCTGGCTGATCTGGGCGCAGAAGCTATAGGCGGGAGAGGTGCCTACCGGAGCGCCCTTAAATTTGCCGCCTAATTTTGGTGGCGAGTAAGATCCTTTGCCCACAAGAGGACCCTTTCTGACAAAAAATTCCCTGGCCACCTCCTCAAAACTAATTGATACGCTGGGATCCGTTCTACGGAAAATAACTGCCTCGCGGCATACCAGATCTCTAAAATCTGTTTCCAACATCATGGAGGCCATTTCCAGAATCTGTTTTTTGATTTCCTCTCCGGCTTGTTTTACGGCAGCACCGGACATTAGCGTCTGGCGGCTGGCATAAGCACCAAAATCATGGGGCGTGGTCTCCGTGTCCGCAGAGACAATTTTCATTCTTTCATAGGTAAACCCCATAGCTTCGGCAGCCATCTGGCAAAGAACGGTATCGGAGCCCTGACCGATATCAACTGCTCCGGTATAAAGGGTGGCCGAAGTCCCGTCTTCATTGACTTTTACTACCGCTGAAGCCTGGGGCAAGTTTGTACGGTAAATAGGGTAACCAGCCCCGGATACAAAGCTTCCTACAGCCAGGCCAATACCCTTGTTTTTGGGCAGCCTTTTTCTCTTCTCGTCCCAACCTGATATCTCCCGCGCTTTTTCCAGGCAGGCCTCCAGTTCACATGAATTTATCCTGAACTCGTTGGGCGTTACAGTATTGGGTTTGCGTGCATTGCGCAGGCGGATCTCCAAAGGATCAAGGCCCAAATCTTCTGCAATCATATCCAGGTGACATTCATAAGCATACCTGGGTTGAGGATGGCCGTGGCCCCGCTGTGCCCCGCATGCCGGCAAATTCGTATAGGCCCGGATCATATCAAATCTATAATTTTCATATTCGTAGGTTAGAGGCAGCATGGCGCCGGCATAGTAAGCGGTAGCTACCCCCAGGCTGGTATAAGCCCCGCCGTCCATAACAAAGTCGGCGTGTACACCCAGGATTTTGCCGTTTTTATCGACACCTGTGGTAAGCTTCATAATCTGCTTGTGGCGCCCGCGATTATGTGCAAACATTTCGTGGCGATCATAGAACATTTTCACCGGGCGGCCGGTCTTTCGGGCCAGAACCGCACCGGCAAATTCCAAGCCTGTCGGCTCCAGCTTTCCACCAAAGCCCCCGCCCATGTATGGTTTAATGACCCTTACATCACCCATTTTCAAACCAAACTGACGTGCAATGTAGTATTGAAAATAATGCGGCGACTGTGTACTGGAATAAACGGTTAGTTTGCCCCCTTCCCAAATACAGATGGCGGAATGAGGCTCAATGGGGCACTGGTAGGTACGCTGCCCTACGTATACATCAGTACGTACGTGGTAAGCTTCTTGGAAAGCTTTCTCCACATCGCCAAAGTCCTGGTGGATCTCTGTATTTATATTTCCGGGAAATGCCCCATGAAGCTGGGGTGCGCCCTCCCTTAAAGCTTCAATAGGATCCAATACTGCCGGCAGAACCTCATAATCCACCTTTATGAGCCTCAAGGCCTTATAAACTGTTTCCTCGTCCAGTGCGGCAACGGCAGCAACTTTGTCACCGACAAAAAGTACTTTTTCGCTGCAAAAGATGCTTTCATCCCAACGTGCCGGGCTGATACCGTATTTCAGATCAGGTACGTCTTTATGGGTGATTACTGCCTTTACTCCGGGAAGCCTTTCCGCCTCCGAAGTATCTATATTAAGTATCCGGGCATGTGCATGGGGGCTGGTCAGGATCTTGCCTATCAGCATATTGGGAAAATTCAGATCCCCGGTATATTTGGCTTGGCCGGTAACTTTAACCCTTCCGTCAATCTTGGGAACGCTCTTGCCAATTACGCTAAATTCCAATTCGCCGCGTTGTTTCATTTTTTTTTATCCTCCTTTTTTCTGTCGTTTTTGTTTTTTGGCGGCTGCCAATACTGCTTTGACAATATTCACATAGCCGGTACAACGGCAGAGGTTGCCGGCGATAGCTTCACGGACTTCTTTTTCTGTAGGATCGGGGTTTCTATTCAAAAGCGCTTTGGCTGACATGATCATCCCCGAAGTACAATAGCCGCATTGCACGGCAGCATTTTCAACAAAAGACTCCTGGACAGCATCCAGCTCTTCACTTTGTGCCAGGCCTTCTATAGTCGTAATTTCGTGCCCATCAGCCTCTACGGCCAAAATCAGGCAGGAGTTGACCGGTTTGCCCCCCAGCAGCACGGTGCAAGAACCGCAGTCCCCCAGCTCACACCCTCTTTTTGTCCCAGTAAGGTTCAGATCATACCGGAGTACGTTGACGAGCGTTGTGTTGGCCTTAACAACCCTGGTATAGCTGTCGCCGTTAACGTTTAGGGTAACAAGGTAGTGCCTTACACCCTCCTTATCAGCAATAATCTGCATTTCCATCCCCTCCCAAAATAATATTATCGTAATTAATCAGCAGCAAAACAGCTGCAAAAACACCCCGCCTAGTTGTTGGCATAACGTTACTGGTTTACTGTTTTGGCAATGTTGAAACAAAACAACCCTGTTCACCATGATGAACTACCGTTCATTATAGTAAATTATATGGTTACTTTATTCTTTTGTCAAGGGTATTTTTAAAAAATATACAAATCGAATATCCCGTGAACATTTTATAAACCCTCAATTGAAACAATAATCGAAACAATACGAGTGTAAAATCTTTCCTTCTTCCATTTAACCTTGAAAATCATAAATTGTGGCTATCGAAAAGAGTTACTCTAGTTTAAAGGCAGGGTTGATTGATAAAAATCAGCAGCTGTGTACAAAAAAATACGGGGCAGGAGTGACTCTCTGCCCCGTATCAAAGCATTAGCCTTGCAGTTAGCTGTTATAAAACGTTTTTTGTTCTTCTATTTGTGGATTTTT
>JAAZMP010000081.1 GCA_012798755.1 Bacillota bacterium | reverse complement strand
TAAGACAAGATGATCCATCAGCGTTTGCACAGCAATCAAAAACTTTTAACGGACTGGCAACTACAGCAGAGTCAAAATATTGCTCCCGTTCCACTCCTTTACGGTAGACAGCTTTTTCGTTTAAGGCTCCGTACTTGGCTGCCTTGAGACGGATTAAAACCAGATCTTCGTCTGAACTGCCGTATTTATCAAAATGTGCACGCGCGTGCATGGCATAATAGGCCGGCATCATTGTTCCAAAAGGAGATTCCCACATAATATCTGCCCCGCGCCCCATACGTTCCTGGGAATCTGCAGATGATATTTCCGACATTTTTTGAAAACCCAGCACGATAACAATATCATGCAATCCCGACTTGATCATTGAGTAAGCAACACCCAGCCCCGTAGTGCTGGAAGAACATACAGTTTCTATAGCAAAAGTAGGTTTGGGATTCAGTCCCAGGTACTCAGCAATAAGACCGGCCGGGCTTCGCTGTTTGTCATATTCCGGCGCTGAACCGATTATCGAAGCATCAATGTCATCACTGGTCAACCCGGCATCTTTCATGGCTTCACTGTAGGCTTCGAAGGCTAGCTCCCTGATTGAGCCCTGGTACCCCCTTACAAAAGAACTCTGACCTACTCCTATGATAGCTACATCTTTTGACATGGTTTGCTCCCTCCTTTAAGTATAAAATGACTACAACATCACCATTCCGCCGTCAATGCAAAGGGTCTGCCCCGTAATAAAACTGGATTCATCCGAAGCAAAGAAGGCTACGGCCGGACCTATTTCCTCCGGCTGCCCAAAACGTCCCATAGGCATACGTTCCAAATACTTTTCCTTAAATTTTGGGTCATGAGCAATTTTTGCAGTCATATCCGTTTCGGCCATGGGGGCAATGGTGTTAACCCTTACTCCGTAACGGGCCAGTTCTTTAGCCGCGGACTTGGTCAGGGCATAGATCCCGCCTTTGGCCGCGGTATAGTTTACTTGTCCAATAGTGCCTATTAAGCCTGCTGATGAAGTGACATTGATTATCGAACCCGATTTTTGTTCCATCATGGGTTTAGCCACAGCCTGCAAGCAGAAAAATGCACCTGTAAGGTTTATCCTAATAACATCATTCCACTGTTCTTCTGTCATATTCCAAAGCATGGCCGGTTTTCCAATACCCGCATTGTTGAAAAGGATATCAACCCGTCCAAAATTACTTAGAGTGTCTTCAACCATCTCCTTGACTTGCGCTTGGTTGCCGACATCCACTTGTTTTACAACCACTTTGCGCCCCATTTTTTCCACTTTCTGCACCAGCTCGCTGTCGGGCTGAATACTGCGGCTAACTATAAACAGATCTGCCCCTTCCTGGGCCAATGTTAGGGCAACCGATTCCCCAATCCCCTTACGGGCTCCGGTTACTATTGCAACCTTACCCTGCAACCGCATCTAATCACCTCTTTTTTTATTATTAAATATTTAAAAAGTATTTTTCCGGTTATTCAGCAGCATCCGGGCGACAGGCTACTGTGATCCTGTGATAACCGTTACAGGTAAAAGTTTTCCCATCATACCAATCGTAATTTTTTATTTTTTCAAATCCCAGTTCCGCCAGCCATAAATTAAGTTCCTTTGTTAAGATAGGCCAAACCGGATAGACGATTTTTTGTCCACCTGGGACGCCTTCAGGGAAAACTTTAAAAATAAGGTCGGCGCTATCCCCCCCTTTATCTTGCTTAAATAGTAGTTTTATTTTTAGGCCCCGGTGCTGCCAACTCAAAACGGGTGCAGCAGAATCAACTGCTTTTAAAAGCCGATCATAATTGAAAGTATGAATTACCAGCACTCCGCCCGGTTCTAATTTTAAGTACATCTGGGCCAAGGTTCCCCAGATATCTTCCTTATTTAAAAGCAGCGCCAAAGAATTCTGCAGGCATACAATCAAATCACATTGCTTATGATACAAATTGTAAATGTCACGCATATCACCAAGGCATGCATTAAGCCGAACACCCGCCCGATCGCTTTTGGTACCGATTTTTCTTTTCAGCACCGGTTCCGGCACGAGAGCCGTTACGGTTTTTCCCCAACGGGCCAACAAAATGGCCAGATCCGGGTTTTCACAAAATACATCCAACACTGTATTAACATTATGTTTCTCTATAATTTTTTTAAAAAAATTTATTTGTTGTTCATCCGGTCCAAAAACAAGGCCGCTGATATCAAACCGGCAGCCAGGTTTACCGGAAGACAGCTTCTGCTGATCATCGAAAAAAGTCACCAATGTGATCGCCCCCCACCTTTAAGCAAGCAACCATATAGCAGGGGGAGCTGTTGGAAAATTTTGTTTTCCCGCCGGATATCCGTAAAACTATTTACGAAACCAAAATTGTAGGCTTTGTTTTCGTTCCTCGGCGTTTTTTTGAGAAATCGGCCTAAATTGATGATACCAGCCGTGGCGCCTTCAGGTTTTTTAGCCTCGCTTATTTTAGCTTCGTCAAGAAGTTGAGAAATTCCTTCTATACCCGAAACATTTTGTTGGGTTTTTGTGAAATTTCCCGGATAACAACAGACAAGGGGTTTGCGGTTACCATCCTGCAATATGCTTTTAATATGATTAACGATGTTAACAATTTCATCCATTTTTGGTGCTCCCAAATTATTTTGTTTTTCTGCTTCTTTTTACCAGCGGTAACAATTTATTTACTCCAACTCACTTCTACCTTAAGCCAATTTCCAATTAAAATAAATCGCTTAAAGGTATGGAAGAAAGATTAAAAAGGAGTGAATTAGGTGTTAACACTTTTGAACTAATTCTTTTTAGGATTGTTATTGACCTGGAACCATATTGGATATATAATTTAAGAGGGAAAATTTCAAACTTTGAGGTTAATTTGTTTATCCATTAAAGGATGTGTTTTCTTTTGCCCACTTCTAAATTAGAATCAAAACCAAAACTTATATTGATCTGCCAAATAAGTCCCACGTTTAAAATTGGCAAAGCGCTGGAATTTTCTTTACAAAGGACACTCCAAACATCTATAGACTCTTTTGAATTTTGGCAGGCCGGGCTTATTCTTGTTCGCAAAAACAAACCACCAGCATACTGGCATACATCTAAAACAACACATGAAAAACAGTCTTTGGAAAAACAAAAAAACGCCGACAGATGGTCTGAACTGTACAATTCCGTAGTGACACAGAAAAAAGGAGATGCCGGGAAATTTATAGATGCGCTAAACCCGGTAACAGCTACCACCCTGCCGGTAATTTTAAACGCCGGAGAACCAATTGCCACTATGGAAATAGGCATTTTTGATACCGATGCGCGAAGCGCACAATATATGCTGGTAAAGGCTGTTTCACTGGGCAGGCATATAGCCGACATATTACAGGAATCTTTTTTCCAAAAACAAAAGGATCACAACCTTAGAAAACTGGCTGTCTGGTTGGAAATGGTCAATACTATAAGTTCTACTCTCGACATAAGGCAAGTTCTCCATGTAGTAGCCCAACTTACAGCAGATCTTTTTTCTGCAAAAAGTTGTATTTATCTGCTTGATGAGGAAAAGCAGACCTTGATCCCGGCAGTGGCTGTAGGCAGCTATGATCCGGACCTGAGAAAACATTTCAGGGCACTTCGGGGAACAAAACCTTTCCCGGCAATCGCCCGCGCCATCAAAACCCAACGGCCGGTACAGGTCACCCCCCATAATATCGAAGAACTTCTTACACCGGATATTATCAGTAAGTTTAAATATGATAGGATGGTGTTAGTTCCGATAATGATCAAAAACAAAACCATTGGGGTTATGCAACTTGATCGCCCTCTTGAAACAACAGGTTTTGACAGCGAAGAAACAGAAATTATTTTTGCTGCTGCCCGTGCTACGGCAATTGCCCTCGAAAATGCACGCCTGATTGAAGAGCTGGGACAAAAAGAACAGCTTCTGCACAAACTGGTCAAAAAAATAATTGCGGCACAAGAAGATGAACGCAAACGCTTGGCTGCCGATTTACACGACGGTATAATACAATCTCTTATCGCTATTTGGTACCGCTTACAACGGGTCACGCCAGCATCAGAAAATGATCCCGAAAAATGGTATGAAGAGATCTCAGATCTTACCAAAGTTCTAAATGAACAAATTCAGGATATCCGCCGCATTTTATATGACCTCCGACCCATAATTTTGGACAATTATGGGCTTCTCCCCGCCGTAGAATCATATGTACAAAATCTTCAGGATAAACATAACCTCCCTGTTGAGCTTACAACCAAAGGAAAAGATTGCCGTTTGCCGGCGGAAGTCGAAATTACATTATTCAGGATTTTGCAAGAGGCCCTAACCAATGTAATGAAGCATGCCCACGCAACACAGGTTAAAGTGGAACTGATCATACTTAACGAAGAGGTTTCTTTGGCTGTAAAAGATAATGGTGCCGGATTGGACACCTCACTTCTTTCCATGCCCCAGTTTCAAAATCGTCTTGGGCTTGCCAGCATTCAGGAACGTGCACTTTTGTTAAATGGAATATGTGACATTGAATCACAACCCGGGAAAGGCACAAGAATTTTTGTAAAGATCCCTTTGTCAGAGTATGAAAAGCAAACTACGCCCCAAAGTCAAGGAGGATTTCGTCGTGGCAATAAAACTTCTAATTGTAGATGATCACCCTATGGTCAGGGAAGGTTTATCTGCTATGCTTGCTGCTTTTAACGAAATTACGGTGGCCGGCATGTGCAGCAATAGCAAGGAAGCTATAAACATGGCCTTGGCCTTGGAACCAGATATTATTTTAATGGATATCAAAATGGAAGGTGTCAATGGTATTGATACTGCCAAAGAAATTTTAAAACGCAAGTCTTGGATCAAAATCATTTTTTTAACAGTTTTTGAAGATACCGAGTCAATTCGCCAGGCGCTGCAAGCCGGAGCCTCCGGTTATATCCTGAAACATATATCGGGGGAAAAGCTGGTTGAAACCATAAAACGCGTTTTCAAAGGGGAAACAATAATCGACCAGTCCGTATTCCATCACGTAATTACCGATTATATTCGATTAAGCAAGAAAGTTGTAAGGCCCGGATGTTCCGAAGAAAAGGAGAAAATACTGGAACTGACACCGCGTGAACAGGAAATCTTGCATCACCTTACCAAAGGATTGACTAACAAAGAGATTTCTACCGTAGCAAATCTTGCCGTTGACACCGTAAAAACCCACCTGCGCAACATTTTTCGCAAACTTGGCGTAAAAAACAGAACCCAAGCTATTAGCTATGTCATTAAAAAAAGCCGGGATACAGAAGAAACATTCTTGTATAACCCCTGATACTATTGTTGCATAAATAGCTATATAAAAAAGTTCGCTGTCTGGTCCATCCAGAAAATATGCGCAAGCCAAACAAAAACAGATTTTCGATCAGATCAATAACGAAGGCAAGTAAGTAACAATTTGCGGAAATATGATTAGAATAGCCAAGCAGGCGATTAAAGCCCACAAAAAAGGCCATATGCCTTTAAAAATTGTTTCCAGGGGAATATCGCCGGCAATTCCCTTAATGATATAGACGTTCATACCCACCGGAGGCGTTATTACACCCATGGCCACCACCATGACTACAATTACCCCGAACCAGATGGGATCGTAGTCTAAGGTTATCACTACCACAGGATAAAAGATTGGTATGGTAAGTAGAACCAAAGCCAAAGCATCAATAAAGCAGCCCAGCAACAAGTATATCACTAAAATAATCCCCACTACGATGGGAGAAGGCAGTAAAAGGTTCCCGGCCCAATCGGCAAGAAAAAAAGGGATACGGCTCACAGCCATAAAACGCCCAAAAATAACTGCACCGGCTACCAGGAACATAATCATTGCTGAGGTCCTGGTCGTATCCGAAAGTGTTTTCTTAAACGATTTCCAGTCCAATTGTTTTCTTAAAACTGATAGAACAAGTACACCTGCGGCACCAACAGCTCCTGCTTCGGTAGGAGTAAACCAACCTGCAAATAAGCCCCCCAAGGATAATAAAAATACAACGGCTACCTCCCAAAGGCCTCCTCGAAGTGCCAAAAATCTTTCTTTCCAGCTCGATTTTGGCCCGGCAGGACCTAGTTCAGGGCGACGAAAAGTAAGAATAGCTATGGTTAACATATAAAGCAGCATCAGCAGAATTCCCGGGATAATTCCCGCCACAAACAGCCTTCCGATAGACTGCTCGGTAGTTATTCCGTAAACAATAAAAATCACGCTTGGTGGAATCAATATTCCCAGAGCCCCTCCAGCAGCAACACTGGCTGAAGATAGAGAGGGATCATAATTATATTTTTTCATTTCCGGCAAAGAAATGGCACCGATAGTCGCAGCCGTTGCTGTATTTGAACCACAAACTGCGCCAAAAAATGCACATGTAGCCTGTGTTGCCATAGCCAACCCGCCAGGCAAATGCCCAACAAGTTTATAAGCAAACTCATACAGTCGCGAACCAATTCCGGAGTAGAATGCAAGAAACCCCATCCAGACAAACATAGGGATCACACCCAGCGGATAAGAGGAAAAAGTGGAAAAGATATCCTTGGCCACGACTCTAAAAGCTGCCTCTGTCGAAACCAGACAGCTAAACCCTATAAATCCTACCAGAGACATGGCGTAAGCTATGGGCATGCGCAAAACCAACAGGAGGAAAAAAACAATTATTCCAATCAGACCTACCAATGAAGGATTCATACTTTGGCCTCCTTTTTAAACAAACGCACCAATTTAATCATTAAAACCAAAGAAAGCATAAACAAACCAACAGAAACAAGATAGATATAAGGGTAAAATGGTATTTCAGCAGTAGATGATACCTCACCACTTAAAACCATGCTATAAGCATACTTTCCTAAATGCCAAGTAGAAAGACCAAGAAAAACAAAAGAAATTAAACCGGTAATAATATCTGAACCCTTTTGTAGGGTAGGAGATAGGCGCTGCATTATAAAACCAATAGCAATATGGCCGTTATGAACCGCACAATAAGCCAAAGCAAATCCCATAGCTGTTGCTGTAAAAAATCCAATCAGTTCGTAGGTGCCCAAAATTGGACGTTTTAACAAAAGACGTGCGAAAATATTACCTACAGTTAAAACCATTACAGCTACAATTCCCCATCCAGCCATAGCATCAAGCAGTTTGCTTGCTCCAAATATTATGTCTTCACATTTTTTTAGCAAAACAAAACACCCCTCAAACATAGATGGTACAAAAGTTAAACGGCAGCAATGCGGTTTTCTACTGACTGCTCGGGTCAAACACATACCGCAAACAACAAACAGATCTTGCGCATAACCAAAAAGTTAGTTGTTTTATCTATACATTTCATTGTACTGAGCGGCAAGTTGTTTTACGGTATCAAGCGCTTTTTCACCAGGAAGCCCAGCCTCTTCCATATCAGCAATAAATTCATCCTGGATTGGTTCCATCATAAGCATCCACTTGGTAGTTTCTTCATCAGAAAGATCAATTACTTTTATACCTGTTTCTTCTACAGCATACTTTAGAGCAGACTCATTTTGTTTGTCCCATAAATCCATGGCTACATCCTCATGGAACGTTGTATTGACTTCTTCTATGGCTGCCTGAATTTCAATTGGCAATGAATTCCAAACATCCAAATTCATCGTAACAAAAAATAAGGTATTGTAGAGAAAGGGCGTGATAGTCAAATAGTCAGTAACTTCGGCATGTCTCCAGCCCTGCAACACCTCAATAGGAGAAAGATTGCCTTTGACCACACCTTTTGCTAATGCCTCGTACGCCTCAGACTGTGGCATGGCTACAGGGATAGCCCCCAAAGCTCGAACAGTTTTTGCACTCAATCCGGTAGCCCGGATTTCCAGACCTTCTAAATCCTTTAGGTTTCGGATGGGAATTTTGGTAAACAAATCACCCGATCCCGTAGCCAGCACCATCATTAACTTGGTATCTTGGATTTCCTCGGGGTTGAGCTTTTCAATCCCTTCATTGGCCACTTTACTGGCTACCTTAGAATTTTTATACAAGATTCCGGGCAGCTCAAAGGCTTCCAAAAGCGGAAAACGTCCTCTTGTATAAGAAAAACAAGAAAGACCTACATCAGCAATTCCTGTTACAACACCGTCATAAATTTCCGCGGCAGCAAGCAATGTTTCACCGGGATAGCTGGTTATTGTAACCTGACCTTTAGTAGCATTGTTAACAGCATTGGCCCACCCCTGCGCCAGTTCCTTTTCAGCAGGATGTGCCGCTGGAAAAAAATGAGCGAGTTTAAGATCAACGGGTTTCATTGTTAAATCCATGTTCTGTTTTTCTCCGGATGCTGCATGAAAAGAACAACCTGAAAATAATAAAACTACACACAAAAACGCTATTCCCAGTAACAAATTAAAACTTTTCCGCTTTTGCAAAACTGTTACCCCCTTATTTTTTTAGTACTTGTTGACAGTTCTTGGTTTTCTCATATACAAAAAAACTTCCATCCCTTCTAGGGACGGAAGTCTTCTTTTCGCGGTACCACCCTGGTTGAGCACACAGTGCTCCTCTCTTTTTAGGGTACGGACCAGAATTTTCCGACCGATACCCTGCATAGAAATATAGTGCTTTTCAACAGTGGTGTCGGGTACGGACCGAAAACGCTCCAGCCTTATACCCCCTTCCTTTTAACGGTGGAAGTTTCCGTAAAAGCCTACTCGCCGCAAACAAAAACGGATCCATTTACCTAAATTGGAAATACTATGAAATCAGAGCGGCTTTTGGTTTTCTTCTCAGAAGTGTATTTCAGTAACTTGGGACACCGGGTTGCACCCTACCCCGGCTCTCTAAGCTCCTTTTATTACCTACTTCTCTCCCTCATTGATTTTGCTTCAACTTAGCCTAAAACATGAACGGCCTTTATTTTGATTGCTATTATATACTTACAGTTACCACCTTGTCAAGAGTTTTTTAAAATTTTGCTTTGCTTTTTGCTAAAATGAACCTTTTAGCAAATACAATCCTGTTATTCCATTACGTCTTCCATATCAAGCCGGACCAACCCTTTCAGGCAGCGAGGGGGCAAAGCAATATATACTCCGGTAGCATATTCCAGATATTCTTCCATCTCGCGATCTATTTCCCCTATATCCTTGGCTGGAACACCCACT
>JAAZMP010000080.1 GCA_012798755.1 Bacillota bacterium | reverse complement strand
GTTGCTGTTGGGGACAATGGCGAACTGATTTGCGTAGGAAATGTCCCCGAAAATTCTGTTCTGGATATTTTAAAAGGCGATGCGGCCTCACTTGTAGAAGCTGCCGGCCAGGCTGCAGACGACTGTAAACCGGCAAAAGGAAAAAAGATCACCCATAGCTTTATTATAGACTGTATTTCCAGGGTTCTTTTTCTTGGTGAAAAATTTTCCTGCGAACTGGAAGAAGTCAAAACAAAAACTATTGAGATTGCCCGCGATGTTGTACCGGTGGGTATGCTGACCCTGGGGGAAATTTCTTGCTATGGGGAAGGGTTTTTGGAGTTTTTTAATAAGACCATTGTGGTAGTGATGCTCCATGACTAAGCTCCATAGTTTCAGAAAAGTAATTCAAGACATGTCTCTGCTCTATGAGCTGGCGCTGGTAACCGGCCAGTCGCTGGATTTGCGGGAAACCTGCGATGTTTTTTTGAAGCGCTTAATGGGCCGGAAAAATCTTAAATACAGTGCCGTTTGGATCAAGGACAATTATTTAACAGGTGAGGATAACAAGCAGGTTGCGACATTGGTCTATGCCTTCCCGGAATATTTGCCCAAAACAAAAAAAATCTTTTTGGATCATCCCCTTTTTAACGAATTAAAAGGAAGAAAATATATTGCTTTCCCAGCTACTGAAGACAAACTCCAAAACCTTTTAAAAACAAAAAGAATAACCAAAGGTACTTTTGTACTTTTTTTACTGGACGAGATAGGGTTGTTAATGTTGTTTTCCACAAGGGATGATTTCAGCAGCTATGAGCTTAATCAACTGGACAAGGTGATCTCTAAATTTGCTTACTCTTTAAGGGGATGTCTTTTTCACTCCCAACTGTTAAGGGAAATGAAAGAACGGAAAAAGGCCGTGCAAGCACTGAAACGATCACAACAACAGATGGCTGAAATTATTAACTTCCTGCCGGATGCAACATTTGCTGTTGATTTACAGGGGCGTGTCATTTCCTGGAACCATGCTATTGAGACGATGACCGGTATCAGGGCGGAAGAAATGCTTGGTAAGGGAAATTACGAATATGCCCTCCCTTTTTGGGGCTCCAGAAAGCCAATTCTAATTGATTTTGTCTTAAACCCAAGCCTTATGAAGCCCTTCGAAAAAGATTATCTTTTTTTGCAAAGGTTGAAAGATAATTCTACAATTGGAGAGTTATATCTTCCCACATTCCGGGACAAAAAGGTCTATCTTTGGTGTAAAGCTACCCCTTTGTTAGATCACGAAGGGGAAGTTGCCGGGGCAATCGAGTCTATGCGCGACGTGACCGAAAACAAGCTGATGCAAAAAGAACTGGTAAACGCATACATTGAACTGGAAAAACGGGTTCAAAAACGAACAGCGGAACTGGCTGAAGCCAACAAAGTGCTTAGATCCGAAATAACTGATCGCAAAAGAATTGAAGCAGAACTGGCCAAGGAAAAAGAACTTCTTTCCGTAACTTTTCACAGCATAACCGATGGAGTGATCACCACCGATATTTTAGGAAATGTTACCTCTGCCAATCCGGCGGCGGAAAGCATTACCGGGTGGAAGCAGGAAGAGGCCCTGGGTAGACCGATCGAGCATATTTTTCAAATAATAATTGACGAAAAAATATATAAAATCAGCAGAATGCCCTTAAAGGATCTGTTAAAACGCAACAAAATGAAACACATGGTGGAACACATAAAATTTTTGGATAGGAATAAGGAAAGGAAAATTATTTTTGCCAATGCTGCTCCCATAAAAGATAAAGCGGGTGGTATTATTGGCTATGTAATTGTTTTCAGGGATATTACCAGGCAAAAAAAATTTGAGGCACAGCTTGCCTTATCCCAAAAGCTCCAGTCCATTGGTGAATTGGCGGCAGGGATCGCACATGAAATTAATACCCCTATGCAGTATATTGGCGATAATACAAGATTTTTGCAGAATACGATTAATGACATCATTTGTGATTTGTTGGCGGCATATCAGCGCTTAAAAGATAAACTTTTGGCTGGGGAAAGTACGGGGCAATTAGTGGATGAAATTAACAAAAAGGAGCAAAAACTGGATATAGCCTACCTTTCCCAGGAGGTTCCCAACGCGCTTAGGGAAACCCTGGAGGGGATTGAGAAAGTTAATAAGCTGGTTTTGGCCATGAAGGATTTTGCACATCCCGGTAAAAAAGAAAAAAAACCGGCGGATATTAATAAAGCCATTAAAAGTACAGTTACTATATCTAGAAATGAATGGAAATATATTTCCAAGCTGGAAACTGATCTTGAACCCGGCTTGCCCTTGGTACACTGTGTTATTGGTGAAATTAACCAGGTGTTATTAAATATGATCGTTAACGCGGTTCAGGCTATTGAAGATGCGCAAAAGAAAAAACCAATTAAAGGAAAAATAAAAATAAATACAAAAAGCGATGGCGATCATATAAAAATTTTGATTAGTGTGTATTGCCATTCCAGAAGAAATCATCGAAAAAAGAATCAAAGGCACTGTTCTTACCAGGGAAGAAAGCGAAATGTTTTTTGCTCATCCCCTAGTTGGTGCGCAGCTTCTATCCAACATCCCCCGCC
>JAAZMP010000079.1 GCA_012798755.1 Bacillota bacterium | reverse complement strand
GCAGGACAGGGGTTTCATAACTTTCAGGGAACTTGTAAATATTATAAAAAGAGTTTAACAATTAACACCTCAAATCCAAATTTTCCGGATAGTACCTGCCGGATAGTAAAGGATGATTTACCGGTGAAACTAAAACCCCGCCTGGCAGCTGTGGCTTCTCTTGTACCACCGGCTACGGTGGTGGCCGATATCGGAACGGATCATGCCTACCTGCCTGTCTATCTTGTTCAGAAAAAAGCCTGCCCAAAAGTAATTGCCGTAGAAAAATCCGAATCCAACAGCTGGATGGCTGAACAAACAATAAACCTTTTCAATTTGAACCACAAAGTAGAGGTGCGTGTGGGCGATGGCCTTTTGGCACTTGACGAAAAGGACGGTGTGGAAACGGTAGTTATCGCGGGATTGGGCGGCAAGACAATCTGCAGGATGCTTATTGCTGCAGCTGACATGCTTGAAAGTTTTAAATGCCTGGTGCTACAGCCGATGGTGGATGCCGTTTTGGTAAGGCGCTGGCTAGTAGCGCAGGGTTTTCGTTTCGCCCGGGAAAAACTGGCCCGGGAAAGGGAACGGTATTATGAAATAATCGCCGTGGAAAAGGGACGCCAAGATATTTCAGAGTCTGTCTTTTTAGAGATAGGCCCTGCTCTTCTTAGAAACAGGGATCCCCTGCTTGTGCCCTGGCTCAAGCACAAAATGAAGCGCTATAAGAAAGTTCTGCAGGGGCTGCAGTCTTCCCAAAAGGGTAAAGAAGATCCCAGGTGGCGTTATTTTAATTTCCAATATAATCGTTTAAAAGGGGTGTTGGAAGATGTTCGCCGCGGGCTGTGATCTGGTTTCTTACATTGATGAATTCGCTCCGCAAGTTCGTGCTTTAGAAGGTGATCCTACGGGGCTGCAGTGGGGAGATCTCTCCCAGGAAGTTCCGGCAGTGCTGCTGGCACTTGATTTTTCTGAAATGGTGCTCGCTGAAGCCCTGCGGGTGGGGGCCCCGTTTATTTTTACACATCACCCTTTTATATTTGGACCGCTAGGCAAGCTGGACCTAAACAACAAACACGATGCTTTGATCGTGCAGGCCCTGAAAGAAGATATCACCCTCTTTTCCGCACATACCGATCTCGATGTGGCACCTTTTGGGGTGAGCCAGGTTTTAGGCGAACTTTTGGGCCTAAAAAACATGCAGGTTCTTGCGCCTACCGGCCGGGAGGAGCTGGAAAAGCTGGTAGTTTTTGTTCCTGAAGGGCATGAGGACAAAGTACGCGATGCCCTTGCTAAAGCCGGTGCCGGCTGGATCGGCAACTACAGCCACTGCACTTATCAACTTTTAGGAACGGGTACATTTTTGCCCCGGGAAGGCACCTCCCCCTTTATCGGTTCTTCGGGCCGGCTGGAAAAGGTAAGCGAGTATCGTCTAGAAACGATCCTGGAGCGCCGAAACCGGAAAAAAATATTGGAGGCTATGCAAAAGGCGCACCCATATGAAGAAGTTGCCTACGATCTTTATCCCCTTTCCAACGAGGGACAAGTCTGGGGGCTGGGGAGGATAGGGGAACCGGCAGAAAAGACTACTTTAAAAAAGTTGGCCAAACGCTGCCGGGAACAACTTAAACCTGATGTTCTCAGGGTTTTGGGAGATCCGGAAAAAAGAATCGAAAAAATTGCAGTCCTTGGGGGCAGCGGTTCTGACTACGTGGAACATGCTTTGCAAAGCGGAGCCGATGTTTTTATCTCCGGTGACATCAAATATCACGATGCCTGGAAAGCCTATCATTCCGGCTTGGCCTTGATCGACGCGGGGCACGATGCCACAGAGAGGCCCGTCCTTCCCGTCCTGGCCGATTATTTAAGACAGAGACTGGAGGAAACAGGCTTTGATACGAAAGTGCTTGTTTCCCGTAAATTGGATAAGATGTGGTACACTGTTTGACTGCGAGGATAGGTTTTGTTCCTATCCTTTTTTAAATTAAAATGTTAAGGAGATGAAGCCAGTGGATCAGCTGCAATTACTCTGGCAGTTCCAGGAGCTCGAACAAGAAATAAATCGTCAAAAGCAAAATCTGCAAAAGATACCGAGCATCCATGAACACCGGCAGGAAAAGGAAAAATTTACTCATTTCCAGCAGATGCTAAAGGAAAAGGAAGAAGATTTAAATTCCCTAAAAAGAGAACTGCGGCGCAAGGAATTGGAACTGCAAACGATCACGGCTTCTTTAAAAGAAATGGACAAAAAGCTCTACAGCGGAGAGGTCCGCAATGTCAAGGAGCTGGAAAATCTTGAAAAAAATGTACAAACGAAGAAGAAAGAAATTTCCGATTTAGAAGACGAGATTATCCACATGATGGAAAAATCTGAACAAGATGCCGCTGAAATTTCCCGGTTAAAAAAAACAGAAGAAGAAAAAAGCAAAACCCTGCAACAATTGATGGTAAAAGCACGTAATGATCTTGCTAAAGCCCAAGAAAACTTGGAACAACTTAACGATAAGCATGGGGAATTGCTGCAAACAATCGATGAGAGCCTGCTAAACAGGTACCGGGAGCTATCCAAGCGAACACCGGGAGGAAGGTGCATATCCCTTGTCAAAAAAGGTTTTTGCGGAATTTGCAACGTTTCCCTGCCATCTTCTTTTAAAGGGTACCTGCTGACCCCGGGGAAACTGGTTTACTGCGAAAACTGTGGTTCCTTACTGGTGTATGGAGACTAGGAAATCAACAGAAAGGCGTGCTGGCATGGCCGGAGATAAAAAGATAAACACGACAAAAAGTAAAAAAAAGAGAAAACGGTTTCCCTACAGAAAACTGGTTTATATATTAATGGCGCTAGTCTTGGTAGGGGGAATTGTCCTAAGTGCTGCCATGGGGCTTATTGATTATTTAAAAAATGGCGATCAGGTTGTACCTGCAGAACATGATGAACAACTGGCAGGCCTTCTGCACTGGATCAGCAGCCTGGAAGAATCCTTACAGGATAATCCCAATGCCGAAAATAAGGCGAAGCTGGGTGAAGCCTATTTCGAGTTGGCTTTCTACTGCAGCGAACAGGGCCTGGAAGATTATGAAACTTATGCAGCGGCAAGCAAGGAACTTCTATCTGAGGCTGTAGATGAAGGTATTTTGGAACCCGGGGTTACCTTGAGGATTGCCCTTTTGGCCCTGCTGCAGGAAGATGATGCCCAGGCCGAAAAGTACTTCCGCACCACCTTGGATTTGGACGAAAACTACGCAGAGGCCCATTTCTACTATGCAGTTTTTCTCTCCGCCAAAGAAAGGGCGGAAATAGCCAAAACACACTTTGAAAAAGTAATAGAACTGGAAACAGAAGATTCACCCTTGGCCCAAACAGCGCAGTATTACCTGAATTTGGAAGGGTGAGAGGAACCCAACAGGGAATTAAGCAAAGGAGGTAAGTTCTACCGGCATGGAGCAAACCGATTCTAAGATCGATCCCTATAGATACACCTATCTAAATGCTGTCCGCAGAAAAGTGCAAGAGCAGGCAGCCACCGAATACGAAAATTTTGGAAACGGGCCCCTAAGGCTTACGGCCCTTGCCGGCAGGGTTTGTTTCCGGGATGAAACTGTTTAAAATGTTTAGAGTGCCGTGCCCTTTTTGGGGACGAACAAACGGGACATATCCACACCTTCATGTTCAAGCAGCTTAACTTTTATGTCAATTCCCCCGGCATAACCGGTCAGGCTGCCGTTGGAGCCCACTACGCGATGGCAGGGGATAATAATCCCGATGGGGTTATGTCCCACGGCCCCGCCAATTGCCTGGCTGGACATGTTTTTTTTGTTCATCCGGTTAGCAATTATTTTTGCGATTTTGCCGTAAGTAGTAACTCTGCCGTAGGGAATATCACATAGGACCGCCCATACCGCTTTGCGGAATTCACTGCCTGCAGGTGCCAGCGGCAACTGGGAAATTGCAGGCTTTTCACCGGCAAAATACTGTTCCAGCCATTCTTTGCCGGCAGCAAATACCGGCAAATCATCTTTTTCTATAAGATCATTTCCTACGGTGGCGGCATAGTATTTTTGTTTTTTTAGCCATAGCCCTACAATATTTTCACCATCGCTGACCATCATCATCGGCCCTAAAGGCGATACAAAATGTGTTGCATAAAACATGTTTTCCTTGCCTTTCATTTTATTTCCCCCTAATTTACGGGCACCGGCCATGCCTACCCCGGTGTCCGGCACCGAAATTTCTGCTGTGTTGACCTTAGTAATGAAAACAAAATGTTATCCCGCACACTTTTTTCAATATTCCTTCAACAAATTTAATATAGGCTATGGGGTTGCATCTGTCAAGCAACCCCTGTGGGCATAAGTGCTTGCCAAAAGCATATGGAACGAAAAATGACTTGTTGCCATTGTAAATGGATGTGACGTATAAAATAAAAGAAATTATTTATCCTATACAGGAAGGGGAGATTTAGCACGGCCAGAAAAAGATAGGGGAAGGTCTATGTTTATAGTAATTATTAGAACAGCAATACTGTACTTTTTGGTTTTTGCAGTGATGCGCATGATGGGTAAGCGGCAGATTGGCCAGCTGCAGCCCTATGAATTGGCTGTGGCCATTATGATTTCAGCTTTGGCAGCCATCCCCATGGAGGATGTTAACATTTCTTTGGTAAACAGTGTCATTCCCATCCTGCTCATCCTGTTCTTTCAAGTCCTAGTTTCCGTGATATCTTTGAAGTTTAAAGGGGTACGCGCTTTTATATGCGGTAAGCCCAGTATTGTCATTGAAAACGGCAAAATTGTGGAACCGGAGCTAAGAAACTTACGTGTCAATATCAATGATCTTCTTGAGCAGCTCCGGTTGGGCGGGCATCCTAACATTGCTGATGTAGAGTTTGCCATCATGGAAACTAACGGCCAGTTAAGCGTGATCCCCAAATCCCAAAAAAGGCCGCTAAACCCCGAAGATTTAAATATTCCTACAGAATATGAAGGCATCTGCCACCCTCTTATTTTTGACGGCCAAGTCGATCATGAAAATCTTAGTAGTGCCGGTTTGTCACTGGACTGGCTGGAAACCGAACTTGGTAAATTTGGTATAGGTAATCTGCAGGAAGTTTTTTTTGCCAGTCTTGATACCACCGGAAAATTATATTTTCAGCAGAAAGAAATGAAAAGTAAATGAAAGGCTGTGGAGCACTTTGAGGCTTTTGGCTATTACTGCCGTATTGATCGGGGCTATCATTATTTATGCAACCTTTATGTTTTTTCACACGGGTGAACTTTCCGGGGAACTCCTTTCCGATCTCCATTTAATTGAACAAAAGGTAAAAGATGAACAATGGAAAGAAGCCACCCGAGAGGTGGAAAAACTAAAGAAATCATGGCATAAGGCCGAAGCCTGGTGGACCCCGTCCATGGATCACAGGGAGACCGAGCTTATTGACATGTCCATTGTCAGGGTTGCCGGGTGGGTGGATATGCGCAGCAAAGAGGACGCCCTGGTTGAAATTAATGTTGCCAAGCGCATGGTGCAGGGGATAAAGGAAAAGGAAAGCCCCAGTCTGAAGAACATTTTTTAACAGCCTGGATTTTCCTTTGCTTCAAAGGTGGAGCCGCTAAACCTACACCATCAGTCAAAACTCATCCGCTCTTTATGTTTACAGCCCACGCAAATAAGATCTACATCACCATCGTTCCAGATAAGAACTACTGCCTGCTCCCCATCACAAACAGGGCATTTTACAACGTGGCTGCCAACAACCTCTGCCAGGTATTCTTCGCTCATTTTTCTACCTCCTACAAATGCCGGTATGTTCCTGAAATTTTTGGCGGGAGTAGATGGGAATCGAACCCACCATGGACCTCATCAGCCCACCACCGGATTTGAAGTCCGGGAGCGCCACCAGGCTGCTAGCTACCCCCATATTGGGAAACATGATATTTTGTAAAACCCTATTTGAGAATAACTGTTTTTACAGTTACTCCTACGGCCCTCTGATAGTTAATTATATAGTTTGCTATAAATTAAATCAAGATCAAATCAAAGTACCGAGCCATGCCGGGCGGCTTTTTGCTTTCCAGGGAAAGTTTCCGGCATAAAGAAAACAAATAAAAAAGCCAGGGCTACACTTATTGCATAAAATATAAAAATTGATCGGTAGGAAGCCAGGGCCGTTTTTGTTTCCAGGGCGCTACCTAACAGATAGCCGGATATTCCCTGATAAACAGCTACACCCGCAAGCATCAAGGCATTGGCAGCTCCCATGGCGGTGCCGGCGATCGACATGGGGAAAAGTTCCTTAATGCTGCTCAGGTTGATCAAGAAAACTGTGCTGAAAGTGCCTGCGGCGAAGTAAAGCAGGGAGGTATAAAAAGGCCCGGGGTAATCGGAAAGGAAAAGTATGGCTATCCATGTCAATAAAGCACCCAACGTTCCCAAAAAAATTACCGGCCGGCGGGCACGAAAAAGGCGGTCGGACAATGTTCCCCAAAACAGCCCCCCGACAATCATTCCCATGGAGGCAAACGATAGATGGCCCCCAGCCGTTTCCCGGCCGATGCCAAAAGAATCCTGGAGGTATGCGGCCCCCCAAAGGCTGATGAAGCTAAGAAGCGCACCATAGATGATCAGGTTGCTTACAGCAAAAAGCCAAAAAGATAGATGGCGATAAAAAACTACCGTTTTTTGCGGATGTTTTTCCGCAGTTTCTTCTTGGTTTATATCCAGGGCCGGGTCTTTGAGTAAAAACCAGGCTATAGCAACCAGTAGAAGCATCATGGCGCCCGGCAAAAAACAAGAATGCCGCCAACCTATTTTTTCCACTAGGAGCGTCATTGGCAGGGCGGCAAGAACCAATCCTAATGCGCCGGTGGCATTAATTATGCTGGTAAGACTGGCGAATTTTTCGGCTGGATAGGCTCTGGAAAGAAAGGTAAGGGTTGGGATCCATATTCCTGCCGTGCCTGCTCCGGTTATCAATCTTGCCAAGGTGGCTGTATTGATATTTGTAGAGTAAGCAAAAAATGCCGAACCGGCGAAACCCAGCAAACCGAAGCAAAATACTGTATAACGAACGCCGATGCGATCCGAAAGCAGGCCTATCGGTATCTGTGCTGCGGCATAAGCATAAAAAAAGGCCGAAGCCATAAGGCCCAGGGAGGCGACGGGGACCGAAAATGCTTTCATTAGATCATCTATGATTACAGCTGTGCAGGCACGTAAAAAAAGGGCGAAGATGAAAAGTATACATAGAACGGCAAATATAAGGTCGCGTTTTTTTATTTGTAGCATATAAACCTCCTTTGAAGTTCTGCATTCAGATGAAAACAGGGCTATGGTGGTAGGCCGAAGGAAGGAACGGGGCGGATTTTTTCCGTCACATAACAATCTTTTCTTGACTGCTTTAGAAAATTCCTTCCCTTAGTCGACAAGACATTTTTAAAAGGGCAAGTTTTTAAAATAGGGAAAAATTAGATTATACCTCTGGTTAATAGCCTTTCTTATAGTTATAATATAATATAGATCTTAGGAAAGGGGGAAGGTAGCTTTGCCTCGGGAATTTGTAGGACGATACCTAAGGCTTCTGCCTGCAGTAGACAGGGTATTGTCGGAAAAGATATTGTTGGATACCCAAAAAGAAGTGCCGCGGGCTATTGTGGCGGAGGCGGTCAAAGAAGTTTTAGATGAAAAAAGATCCATCATTTCCGGAGCAGCTTTGGAAAAAGAACTGGATCTTTTAAATTTCTCTCCTTCAACCCTTGCCAAAGAAGCCTTGGATAAAGTTAGCCTAAAAATGGAACATAATTTAAGGCCTGTTCTAAACGCAACAGGCGTGCTTTTGCATACAAACCTCGGTAGGGCTCCCCTTGCCGGGGCGGCAATAAAAGCCATCAAAGAAATTGGAGTTACTTTTAGTAACCTGGAGCTATCGCTTAAGGATGGGAAAAGATCATCTCGCTTTGAACATGTGGAGGAACTTTTTTGTCGCATGACGGGTGCAGAGGCGGCGTTTATCGTAAACAACAACGCCGGGGCGGTTTTTTTAACCCTTAACACTCTTGCTGCCGGAAAAGAGGTAGTTGTTTCCCGGGGGGAACTTGTGGAGATAGGGGGCTCTTTTCGTTTACCCGATGTAATGTCCTCCAGTGGGGCCTGTCTTACGGAGGTTGGTACAACAAACAGGACCTACCTAAAGGATTATCAAAAGGCAATCGGCGAAAGCACGGCCCTGCTGCTCAAAGTACACACCAGCAATTTTAAAATCAGTGGATTTACGGCTGCTGTGCCTTCTTCATCGCTGGTACGCCTTGGTCGGAAAAAGGGTATCTATGTGATGGAGGATCTGGGAAGCGGCGTGCTTCTGGATCTTTCTAAATACGGATTGCCCTATGAACCTATGGTTCAGGACTCTGTCAAGGCCGGAGTAGATGTTGTAACTTTTAGCGGTGATAAACTTTTAGGCGGGCCCCAAGCCGGAGTGATCGTTGGCAAAAGCAGGCTTCTGGAACGAATAAAAAGTAACCAGCTTGCCAGGGCTCTGCGCGTGGATAAGTTTACACTGGCGGCCATGGAGGCTACCTTGCGCCTCTATTTGGATGAGCAAAAAGCCCTGCAGGAGATTCCGATATTACGGATGTTGACTGCTTCCGCCGATCTTTTACAGCACCGGGCTGAAAAAATAGCCTGCAAACTTAAAAATAATTTGCATGAAAAATGGCGGATTGATATTTCCCAAGAAAAATCAAGGGTGGGAGGAGGTTCCCTGCCCTCCGCTTCTTTGCCCAGTTGGCAGGTGAGCTTACAATTAGAAGGCGTAAACGCCCATGAGCTGGCACGAAAACTTCGCGGGGCCAGGCCGCCTGTTATTGCGCGCGTCCGGGATCAGAAGGTGTTGCTGGATTTTCGTTCTTTAAGTGAAGAAGAGGATCTACTGCTTTTAAAGGCTATTATGGATACTTTTGGAAACAGCGGGGAACAAACGGAGGTGAGGGACGAAAAATGATCATTGGGACGGCAGGGCATGTAGATCATGGTAAAACAGAACTAATCAAGGCCTTGACGGGGCTGGATACGGATCGCCTGAAGGAGGAAAAAGAGAGAGGAATTTCCATTGATATTGGTTTTGCGCCTTTGCTTCTCCCCAACGGAAAGACAGCCGGTGTTATCGATGTGCCCGGGCATGAAAGGTTCATTCATAATATGTTGGCGGGAGCAGGCGGGATGGACTTGGTTTTAATGGTTATAGATGCAACGGAAGGAGTCATGCCGCAAACAAGGGAACATCTTGATATTTTGGAATTGTTACAGGTAAACAAAGGTTTGATAGTGATCACGAAAACAGATCTTGTGGAGAAAGACTGGCTGGAAATGGTGGTAGAGGAGGTTAAAGAAAGCTTTAGCGGTACTTTTCTTTCTGATGCCCCTTTGCATCTTGTATCTTCTGCTACAAAAGCGGGGATTGACAAACTCAGGAAAGATATTGGCGATTTGGTCGGTTCCATAGCTGCAAGGGACGAAAATGCACCTTTGCGTATCCCCGTGGATCGTGCCTTTACAATGGCGGGTTTTGGTACTGTTATCACCGGTACAATCTTAAACGGAACGGTAAATGTCGGGGATACCGTGGAGGTAGTACCCCTTGGGCGTGAATTTAGGGTCAGGGGGTTGCAGGTGCATGGAGATACTGTAGAAAGTGTTACTGCCGGTCAGAGGGTTGCGGTAAACTTGGCCGGATTGGAAAAAAAAGAAGTGGTAAGGGGAAGCGTAGTTGCCGCTCCCGGTTATTTCCGCCCGACCGGTTTTTTGGATGCCAAGTTGAAACTTCTTCCTACTGCAAGCAAGCCTTTGGTCAATATGTCCCCTGTTCATTTTTACCTGGGTACGGCCCGTGTTGTGGCCGAACTGTTGTTGCTGGGCCGCGATGAACTGCTCCCGGGCCACGAAGGTTTTGTCCAATGCCGCCTGGACAGGCCCCTTGTTGCTCAACGGGGGGATCTTTTCATCATCCGTTCCTATTCGCCGATGATTACTATCGGTGGAGGTACGGTTCTGGATGAATCTCCACCACGGCACAAAAGATTTAAAGCCAGCGTTTTAGAAAAGTTGGAGGATCTACAAAAAGATGATCCCCTGCCCTTTGTGCTGCAAAAATTAAATGAAAATCAGGGAGCCACCCTGGAGGAACTGGCCCAGCTTGTCAAAATGGGATCGCAGCAGCTGGAAGGTTTGTTGGAGCGGGCGCAGAAAGATAACAAAGTGGTTTTAATTGGCGATTATTACCTATCCACCGGCCATTATAAAAAATGGAAGGCCGATCTTTTAGAAGAACTGGATCGTTTTCATAAAGCAAAACCTTTATGGCCGGGGATGCACAAGGCCCGGCTTGCAGGGGCACTTCCACACAAAATAACAAGCCGTACTTACGATGCTTTTGTCAGGCATCTAAAAAGCAAAGAATTAATCAGTGTGCAAAAGGACCTGATTTTCAGGAAAGGTTTTGTCCCCCAACCCAGCGCGGGGCAGAAGAAAAAAATAGAAGAAATGTTGCGTCTTTTTAAAGCGGGTGGCCTTACCCCTCCACCTGTAAAAAGCTTATGGGAAACTTTGGATTTGAAAAAAGAAGAAGGGGAAGGCTTCTTGGAATACCTGGTTAACAAGGGCTCCCTTGTAGGCATCAGCGAAGAAATTTATATGCACAACGATTCTTACCAAAAATGTTTGGAGATTTTAAAAGAACATTTTCGGGCTAACCGGAGCATCAGTCTGGCCAATTACAGGGATTTGCTCCAAAGCTCCCGAAGATATGCCCAAGCCATACTGGAACATTTTGACGGACGTAAGTATACGCGCCGTCTCGGCGATGAAAGGGTGCCCTGGAAACTACCCCGGTAATGGGTGTTTCTTTATAATCGGCAATCTGCAACTATTGTTTCTTCATATATTGAAAGATCAGCTTGTCCAATTTTTTGCTGATGGCGTAGGTTGTTGAGCAACGATAAGGAGTGTTCGTCTTAACATTAATTTTTTTATTCAATTGTTCCCGCAATTTTTCAATATGGGCCAACATGTTTTTTTCTTTTTTAAGATAATTCATTTTTTTCCCTTCCCATTAAAAGCAAATATCACGGATATTTACAAATTCTTTATAAAATATACAAATATAGAATACATTTCCATTGTTCCTTAGTTTTTCGACACTGCTATGAGAAAATCCTTTTCTTAAAAGCGATAATTGTTAAAATATTTACAGTTTCCCTTTAAGTTTTGCAAAATTTGCCGATTTTGCTAAAAAAGCAACTCCTATATTGTATGTTTCTAGCAATTTTTACAGAAACATGAAAGCCGTTTTCCTAAGAAGGAATTATTAAACTTCTCAAACTATTACCGAATGCTTTAAATAATGTCCTGACAAGCAGGATTTCCTTTTGTCTGTGTCGAAGTGAAAAATTACAAAATTTCTTAGGGGTTCGCTATTGAGTGGAACCGGGCACAGATGGAGGCCCGGCAAAAAGGCTGCTTTGTTGAGAGCAGATCCTTAACCTGGAGGATGGTTAACAGCTGCCAGCGGCAACAATTCCTCTGGAGCCAACTTTAGCGTTTGTGCAGCGGAGTTGCTGTTAATTTTCACTATTTCCCCGGGTTTTCTAAAGTTATCTTTTTTGGGGGGTGATGCTAGAAGTTTTCACTGAAAAGCCTGGAGAGTATTAATTTATGACAAAAATTGCAGAAAGACCATGCCTTAGGGCGTGGGATGAATGCAAACAAGTTCGGAACAACAAGTAAAGGCATCGGGCTTGTAAAAATGTTGAATCCGCAAATTTCTTCTAGAGTTGGGGCATCAACCTTTGTTGGAAAATTTTTCGATGAAGTAGAACCCGCGTATTTAGTCGTGGGAGTATGCCATTGTCTGAAATTCATTTGCACTTAGTTGCCAATCATCAAAACGGTTTATAATTCTAACAGGGATGGCTGTAAAAATTACATCTCTAGCGAGGTATGAAGATGAGCACAGAATTGCAGAGTTTTATTCAAAAGTATGATTTGCTAGGGTGCATCCAATGTGGAAAATGTACCGGGGGCTGCCCGGTTACTGTACGGACCAATTTGAATGTTCGCCGCATCGTCTATGACACTCTTGACCAGGATATGCTTGACGAGCTTGCCAAATTGCCGGAAATATGGGATTGTACCGCCTGCAATACATGTACCGTTAGGTGCCCGAAAGGTTTAAAGCCTGCGGAAATATTAATAGGACTGCGGAACATACTTGTAGAAAGCGGTGAAATCCAGCCAACGGTCAGGGATGCTTTGGAAAGTGTTTTTCTTGAGGGCAACCCTTGGGATAAACCCAGGGCAACGCGTTCCGATTGGATGCAGGACTTGGAGGTAAAAATTGTTGAGCCCGGCGAAAAAGTGAAAAACCTTATTTTCGTTTGCTGTACCATTGCTTATGATCCAAGGGTACAGGCGATTGCCCAAAGCTTTGTTAAAGTTTTAAACAAAGCCGGTGTTGATTACGGTTTTATGGGTAATAAAGAGACCTGTTGCTCCAGCGAGGTACACAACCTGGGCGAAGAAGGCCTTTTCGAAATGGAAATCGAAGATAATACGGAGCTTCTGAACAGCTATGATGCTGAAAGAATTGTAGCTATATCACCTCATTGCTATGATGCTTTTAAAAACCAATATCCCGACCTGAAAGCGGAGGTCATTCACTATACACAGCTGCTTAAAGAGCTCCTGGAAGAAAACAAACTGGAAATAACAGGGGAGCTTCCCCAAAAGATCGTTTATCATGATCCCTGTTTCCTGGGCAAGCAAAATGACGTTTTTGATGAACCCCGCTACATCTTGAACCATATTCCCGAAGCGGAAATAGTTGAGTTTGAGCGTAACAGGGAACGCAGCCTTTGCTGTGAAGGTGGTGGCGGCAGAATGTGGGCGGAAACGGAATCCCTTGGGGAGCGCCTGGCGGAAGTTAGGGTTAGGGACGCCAAGGAATTAGGTGTTTCTTTATTGGCTGTAGCCTGCCCCTTTTGTATTTTAACCTTGGATGATGCCATCAAAGCAAAAGGTTTTGAAGAAGAAATGCGCGTGGTAGACATTCTGGAGATCATTGTGGACCTTATTTAGTTTTTATTAAAAAACAATTTTCTTTCTACGCAGGAAAGAAAAGGCAATCTGTATTTTACATTACAATGATTTAAGTAATGGATTGCCGTGCAAACTTGCGTAAAAAATTCCCAAGTTTTGTAGGAGGTGTTAAGCCTTATGAAAATTTTTGTGTGTGTTAAAAGGGTGCCGGATACTTCGGAAGCGGAAGTAAAAGTGGATTCTTCTGGTAAGGACGTCGACAGCAGCAGATTTTCCTTTGACATAAACGACGCCGACAACTATGCCGTTGAAGAAGCCGTACTCATCAAGGAGGCTAAAGGAGGAACCGTCCAGGTCGTCTGTATGGGGCCTGCAGATTCAGATGTTATGATCCGCATGGCACTGGCCAAGGGTGGCGATAGCGCCATGCGTATTGAAGATCCCCGCATTAACGACACGGATCCGCTAAAAGTAGCAAAGGTTTTAGCTTCTGCCATTAAAAAACAAGAGTATGATTTGGTGTTGACAGGCTGTATGACCAATGATGATGGCAGCACAGCTGTGGGCGTTGCCTTGGCAGAAGAACTAGGGGTGCCGCATGCTGCCATGGTCAAAAAGCTGGAGGTTGAAGATGGCAAAATAAAGGCCCATCGGGAACTCGAAGGGGGCCTTCTGGAAGTTGTGGAGATTACTTTACCTGCTGTTGTAACGATTCAAACAGGGATTAATGAGCCTCGTTATGCTCCGATCAGGGGGATTAGGGCGGCGCAGAAGAAGGAACTTAAAGTGTTGAAATTAGAGGACATTGGACTGGCTGAAGATGAGGTTGGTCCTGAAAGTTCATTAATCGAACTGCAAAAGTTCTATATTCCTGAAGTAGAGTCCACGGCGGAAGTAATCGAAGGTGATCCGGAAGAAAAAGCAGAAATTATGGCTACCAAATTAGTGAAAGGAGGTCTGCTCTAATGGGAGACGTATTTGTTTTAGCAGAACACCGTCAAGGAGAGCTTCGTGATATTACTTTGGAAATGCTTACCAAGGCCTCCGGAATAGCTGAAGAGCTGGGCGGGGAAACGGTAGCAGTTCTGATCGGCAGCGGCGTCGATTCTTTTGCCGAAAAAATTGCCGGTTACAGTGACAAGGTTCTTTATGTCGATGATCCTCTTTTTTCCGACTACAACTCAGAAAAATATCAGAAAGTGCTGGCTGAACTCATTAAGCAGCAGAACCCGGAACTTTTTATGATTGGCCATACCACGCAGGGCGTGGACCTGGCTCCGGCACTGGCTGTAGAATTGAATATGCCTTTTGTTACCGATGTCATCGACGTAGAATTTGTCGATGGCAAGCCTCAGCCGGTACGTCAGTACTACCAGGGCAAGGTTAATGCCAACTTTGCTTTTAAAGGGGAACCTCCCTATCTGATTACCTTCAGGGAGGCTACTGTGGAAGCTGCTGAAGAGCCTTTCAAGGAAGGCGCGGTTGAAAAAGTAGAGTCACCTTTAAAAGAGGATATTGAGTACCGCCGGTTTGTCGAATACCTGGAAGCCGAAGTAGGAGATGTGGACATTACCCAGTCAGAAGTTTTGATTGCTGTAGGCCGGGGGGTCAGGGAAGAAAAGAACATGGCCCTGATCGAGGAGCTGGCTGAGGCTGTCAAGGGCGATGTTTGTGGTTCCCGTGCGGCTACAGATGCGGGATGGATACCTGCTGATCGCCAGGTGGGAACCTCCGGTAAAACGGTTAGCCCCAAACTTTATATCGCTGTTGGGATTTCCGGGGCCTTCCAGCATTTGGCCGGAATAAAAGGTGCCAACACCATCGTCGCTATTAACAGGGATCCTGATGCGCCGATCTTTACGGTGGCCGACTTTGCAATTATTGACGACCTTTTCAAAGTGCTTCCCAAAATGACTGAGAAGCTGAAAGAATTGCAAGGCTAATAACCGTTAAACATATACCGCTTTTTTAGGATAGGCATAAGCAGTTATTTTCTGTTGGAGGATGAAAAAAAGCAATGAACAACAAACCCAAAATTGGCGTGTATGTCTGTCACTGCGGGATTAACATCGCTAAAACGGTGGATGTTGATGCCGTTGCAGAATTTGCCTCTCACCTGCCCAACGTTAAAGTATCGCGCGAGTATTCCTATATGTGTTCCGATCCCGGGCAGCTTCTTATCAAGGAAGACATTAAAAATGAAGGGCTTAACCGTGTGGTGGTAGCTTCTTGTTCTCCCCGCATGCACGAACTAACTTTCCGTAAGACTCTTGCGGAAGCAGAACTTAACCCTTATTATTTGGAAATGGCCAATATTAGGGAACAATGTTCCTGGGTGCATGAGGATCGCGAAAAAGCTACAGAAAAAGCCAAGAAGCTGGTGGCTGCTGCTGTCTACAAAGCCCGGCTTTTGGAACCCTTGCAGGAAAATGAGGTCGGTGTAGAACCAGCGACTTTGATTATCGGGGGAGGAATAGCGGGAATTCAGGCAGCCCTGGATATTGCCAACGCCGGGTTTAAGGTGTACTTGGTGGAGAAAACCCCTTCTGTTGGTGGAAGGATGTCCCAGTTGGATAAAACATTTCCTACTTTGGACTGTTCCGCCTGTATCCTTACGCCTAAAATGGTGGACGTGGGCAGCCATCCTAATATTGAACTTCTTACCTACTCTGAAGTAGAGGACATTTCCGGTTATATCGGAAACTTTGATATAAAAGTACGCAAAAAAGCCCGTTATGTTGACATGGATAAGTGTACCGGCTGCGGTATTTGCGCTGAGGAATGCCGTCTGACAGGCAGGATTTCCAGTGAGTACGAAGTCGGCATGGGAAACAGGGCGGCTATTTACCTTCCTTTCCCGCAAGCTGTTCCTGCTAAATATACCATCGACCCGGAACGCTGCCTTTTCCTGACCAGGGGAAAATGCGGGAAATCACCTAAGTGCGTCGATGCCTGTGCTCCGGGTGCTATTGATTTCGAACAAAAAGATGAAATTGTGGAATTCAAAGTGGGAGCCATTATCGTGGCGACCGGCTTTGATGTTTTCGATGCCTCCAGGAAGCCAGAATTTGGTTACAATGACTACGAAAATGTAATTACCTCGCTGGAACTGGAACGCCTGGTGGCGGCATCGGGGCCCACAGAAGGTAATATAATCATTGGCAAAGGCAGAAAAGGGGAGAAGAAAAAGAAGAAAGACAGGGAAACTTTCACACCTAAGGAAATCGCCTTTATAAGCTGCGTTGGCTCCCGGGATGAAACTGTGGGGAATGAATATTGTTCACGTGTATGCTGCATGTACACGGCAAAACTTGCTCACTTGCTGCTAGAAAAAATCCCGGATGCTAATGTCAGGGTTTATTACATGGACGTAAGAGCATTTGGTAAAGGATTTGAAGAATTTTATGACCGGGTGCGCCGTGAAGGAGTGCGTTATATACGAGGCAATCCTTCTGAGGTATTTAAAAGAGGCGACAAATTAGTTATTAAAGCCGAAAACACCCTGACTTCTACCCCTATAGAAGATGAAGTTGACTTAGTGGTCCTGGCAGTGGGGTTAGAACCCCGCCAGGATGCCAGGGAAGTTATTGATTTGCTGCGGCTTTCTCAGTCCGGGGATCGCTTTTTCATGGAGGCACATCCCAAGCTGGCCCCTGTGGATACGGCAACCGATGGCGTTTTCCTGGCCGGTTGTTCACAAGGTCCCAAGGATATCCCCGATACCGTTGCTCAGGCTAAAGGCGCTGCTTCATCCGCACTGGGGCCTCTTTCCAGCGGGAAAGTCATGATCCAGGCCCAAATTGCCCATGTTGATGAGGCAACCTGCCGAGGCTGTGGTTTCTGCGTGGAAACTTGTCCGTATACTGCCATTGAACTGGTAACAGTAAACCGCGTGGGGCATATGGTTTCCGTAGCCAAGGTTAATGAAGCCTTATGCAAGGGTTGTGGTGCCTGCACGGCCGCCTGCCTTTCCGGTTCTATCCAGCAAAGGTCTTTTATGGATGAGCAGATACTTCCACAAATTGCTGTATTGGGGGGCATGTAATGAAGGAACAATTTGAACCCAACGTGGTAGCTTTTTTATGCAACTGGTGCTCTTATGCCGGAGCTGACCTTGCGGGAACCAGCAGGGTACAATACCAACCAAACGTTAATATCATCCGAGTTATGTGCAGCGGAAGAGTAAACCCTCTTTTTGTTATTAATGCTCTGCAGCAGGGAGCTGATGGTGTTTTGATTTCCGGTTGCCATCCCGGTGATTGTCACTACATCGAGGGTAACTTCTATGCTCGCCGCCGTTTCGGCCTGATGAAAGAGCTTTTGGATTATGTAGGCGTGGATCCCCGCCGTTTCAATATGAGCTGGGTCTCTGCTTCGGAAGGTAATAAATGGAAAGATGTCGTAGAAGAAGTGGTCGAAAAAGCGAAAGAGGCCGGGCCATTTGAGCAATTCCGGCGGAATAAGATTAACTGGTAGAGGAGGTGGATCGCTTGGTAGACCTGGAAAAACTAAAAAGCATAGCCAAAGAGACCGTCTCCCGTGATGATGTTAAATATCTTATCGGCTGGAGGCAGGGCACTTATGGTTTTAGGGTATCACCACATTTTGTTGAAAAACCGGAAGAAGCTGAAGAACTGATTTTTTCACCCCTGTGTACTAATAACTTGGCGAGCTATCTCGTTTTACCGGAAAAGCTTCCACTGCCTCGGGGAGTAGAACCTGACAGCCGGAAGGTTGCTCTTATGGTCAAAGGTTGTGACAGCCGTGCTGTCGTTCAACAGATAGTTGAGCAGGGTATAAAAAGAGACGAAATTATAGTTATTGGTTGCCCTTGCGAAGGAGTCATCGATCTGGAAAAGGTCGAAGAAAGGTTTCCCAACCAACTGGAATCGGTGACAGCCCAGTGGAGCAACGGAAAGATAATATTTCACCTGCCTGAGGGGAATGAAGAAATCCCCAAAGAAGAAGTGCTGGCGACAAAGTGCCTTACTTGCCGTTATCCCAACCCTGTTTTAAGCGATCTTATGCTTGGAGATGAGGTGGAAACCTGGGGTGACGAAAAATATGAAGATGTTAAAGAACTGGAAGCTAAGGATCCGCAAGAACGCTGGTCCTTCTGGGAAGAAGCATTTTCCAGCTGTGTAAGGTGCTATTCCTGCCGCAATGTTTGCCCTATGTGCTACTGCGAAGACTGTATTTTGGATCGGCTGAATCCTACATGGATAAATCGTTCCAACAACGCTTCTGAAAACACGGCCTTCCATTTGGCCCGGGCGTTTCATTTGGCTGGGCGTTGTATCGAATGTGGAGAATGCGAAAGGGTTTGCCCTGCGGGGATACCACTGACGAAATTAAACAGGAAGTTATCTAAGGTAGTCCAGGAAAACTATGAGTATATCCCCGGGATTGATCCCGAATCTAAACCATTCCAGTCCAGCTACCGTCCGGAAGATCAAGAAGACTTCATTCTCTAGAGGTGGGTGCTATGGATACTAAAAAACTAAGTAAAGATAAATTGGGCGAATTTGTGGCGGTGCTTGCCAAGCAAAACAAGCTATATATTCCTCAAAAGGAGGGGGAAAATCTAAAGTTTAAACCTCTTTCCGGTGATCAGGAAGAGCTTGATTTTCCTCGCATCACAACAGTGCCACCCAAAGACGTTTTCTTTCCACAAACGGAAACGCTGTACCGTTTCGAACAAGGTGGCACCGATATCAGTTTTCCGAAAGAGGAAGAAGAAGCGGTTGTTTTAGGTATCAGGCCCTGTGATGCCAGGGCTATGGCTATCATGGACAGCCTTTTTTCCTGGGACATAGATGATCCCTATTTTCTCAACAAACGTGAAAAAACAACACTCATCGGTCTTGCCTGCCTGGAACCCGGTGTTAATTGTTTCTGCACCTCCGTTGGAGGTGGCCCGGCCTCCACAGAGGGGTTGGACATTCTCCTGACAGATCTGGGCGAAGACTACTTGTTACAAGTTCTTACGGAAAAAGGGGGAAAAATAAAACTCAGCGTAGAGGAATTGCTGGAGGAAGCTGCAGAAGATGATCTTGATACTGCGGAGAAGCTTGTTAAAGAGGCAACCTCAAAAATTGGCAGAAGTATCAATACCGACGGTATACAGGAAAAACTGCCGGAACTTTGGGAGAGCCCGCTTTGGAAAAACCTCTCCAATTCTTGTTTAGGATGTGGAATCTGTACTTTCCTCTGTCCTACCTGCCATTGTTTTGATATTCAAGATGAAATGGAAGGCCTGGAAGGCCGCCGGTGCAGGGTATGGGATTCCTGTATGTTTGAGGAATATACGCTGCATGCTTCCGGACATAATCCCCGTCCTTCACGCCGTGAGCGCTTGCGTAACAGGATTAACCATAAATATTCATATTTTGTGCAAAACTTCGGGAAAATTGCTTGTGTGGGCTGTGGGCGGTGCATAGATCTCTGCCCGGTCAACATCGATGTTCTCGACATTTTATCACAGGTTGTTAAGGAGGCAATATGAAAGAGAACGGAAATCCCTATAAACCTGAAATAGCAACTGTTGAGGACACCTGGTATGAAACATACGGCGAACGCAGTATAAAAACATTTAAAGTTGTCCTTGACGATGAAAAAGCAAGAGAGAACTGGGGGCATCGTCCCGGCCAATGTGCCATGATCGGTTTGCTGGGAGTGGGGGAGAGCATGATCTCTATTTCTTGTTCCCCTACGGAAGGTAATTTCCTCCGCTTTTCCGTATTGCGTTTAGGCAAAGTTACCGGTGCCCTGCATGAACTCGAGCCTGGCGATAAAATGACGGTGCGTGGCCCCTATGGGAACAGCTTTCCGGTGGATGACTGGAAAGGTAAAAAGATTCTTACTATCGGTGGCGGCATCGGCCAGGCCCCGTTGCGCCCTATCGTTGAATATGTTAGGGCCAACCGCGACGAATATGAGGATCTAACCCTTATTTATGGTGCCAGGACCTCAGAAGATCTTGTCTTCAAAAGTGAATTTGAAGCCTTGGGAAAACAGGACGATATAAACTGTCACCTGTCTATTGATATAGAAGAAGAAGGCTGGCCTCACTATGTAGGCTTTGTACCTTCTCTGCTCATGGAGGTCAATCCCTCGCCGGAAAACACCATTGCTATTACCTGTGGTCCTCCTATCATGATCAGGTTTGTGCTTGAAAACCTTAAAAAACTAAACTTTGCTGATGAACAGATTTATACTACCCTGGAAAATAGGATGAAATGTGGGATCGGCAAATGTGGACGTTGTAATGTAGGAGGCCTGTACGTATGCAAAGATGGGCCGGTATTTAGCTATGCCACCCTAAAAGACGTACCGGAGGCTTTTGCCTAAAACTAGAGCGTTTTATTTTAAAAAACGATGAAACGTGTTCTTAAATGGGAACGCTTCCTTAAAAAAGCTTACCGGAGGTGCGTTCCCATTTTATGTTTTTCGCAAAAAATCATGAAGTTAAGAAGTAAATTAAGCAAACTGCGGTATAATATAAAAAGCCCAAGTGAAGTATCTTAAACTTTTTTCCATCATGGGGCTGACTTTTTAAGCTGCTGCCAGCAAGAAAGGGGTAGTGTATTTTGGAACATTACGGGCAGGTTATGAAACTTACCGGGAAAGATACCGCTTTAGTCAAGGTACGGCAGCATCATGCTTGTGCAGGTTGCGGGGCCTGCGGGCGGGTTTTCGGCGATCCGGAACAAAGGGATATCCTCACTGTGGAGGTTGACAACCCCATCGGTGCCAAGGAGGGCCAGTTAGTTTGCCTGGAGATCGGGGAAAGTGAAATGCTTTTTGCTGCCGTGCTACTTTATCTGGTTCCCCTTCTTGGGTTGCTCGCCGGGCTGTTTGCTGGCCGAAGTTTGGCTTTGAACCACGGTTTGAACGGAAATCCCGAACTTTGGGGGTTGGGTTTAGGATTGCTGCTGATGGCTTTAATATTCTTTGTTTTGAGGACGCAGGATAAAAAATTTGCCAAAGGGGATCGCTTTAAAGTGATGATTACCTCTGTGGTTAATGCCGATGAAATTCCCCCTGAACTATCTGCGGCAAGCCCGGCAGGTAAATAACAGGGCATCGCAGTTAAAAATTTCATTCTTGCGCTGCTAAATTGTATATGTTAAAATGTTAGTCAAAATGAAGAATGCCTCATTTCATCGTCTCTTACCTGGTATTTCACTAAGGGCACAAGAGGTTTAAAAAAGCTGTCTGAAAACGGCTGGCGGTTAAACCTGTTAGTCGTTTTTTAGTTTTTTCGGGAGGTTTAAAAATAAAACATGATTTTGTCTGGAACAATGCAGATTAATAGCAAACAACATCTGGAAATAGGCGGATGTGATACTGTTGCCCTGGCTGAGGAATTTGGCACACCGCTTTTTATTATGGACGAAGAACAGATGAGAAAGAATTGTCGTCGTTACCTCCAGGCCATGCAAGAAAACTATCCCAGGGGGAAAATAATTTACGCTGGCAAGGCATTTTTGGTGTTAGCCATGGCCAGCTTGATCAAGGAAGAAGGGCTGGGTCTTGATGTCGTTTCCGGGGGAGAACTGTATACGGCATTGAAAGCCGGCTTTCCTCCGGAGCACATTTTTTTTCACGGCAATAATAAAAGCAGGACAGAATTGTCAGAGGCTTTAAAAGCAAAAGTTGGTACAATCATAGTGGACAGCCTTTCAGAGTTGAAGGAACTACTGGAGCTATCCCGGGGCCGGGAACAAAAGGTGCCTATTTACTTACGTATTAAACCGGGAATAGACACCCATACACATGATTATATCCAAACAGGGCAGGATGATTCCAAATTTGGGCTTGGCTTTTCTAAGGCTATAGGTGCGGTCCGTTTAGTACTTTCTGCAGCCCCCTACCTTGACTTGAAGGGTTTCCATTGTCACATTGGTTCACAGATATTCCAACTCGAACCCTTTCGTCTAGCAGCCCGGGCAATGGTGGGGTTTATGGCTGAAGTAAGATCAGAAACCGGCTATGTTGCCCCGGAACTGGATTTGGGCGGCGGGTTGGGCATACGTTACCTAAAAAACGATGATCCGCCTTCAATTGAAAAATTTGTGCAGGTTATTACCGCTGCTGTAAAAGAGACGGCAAAACGGGAAGATTTTCCCTTGCCGAAGCTTCTTTTGGAACCGGGGCGTTCTATTTCCGGTGAAGCAGGCATTACTTTATATCGTGTAGGAGTGATTAAGGATATACCGGGAGGCCGGAGTTTTGCCTCCATAGATGGAGGAATGACGGATAACATTCGCCCGGCTTTGTACCAGGCAGGCTATGAGGCAATGGTTGCCAATAAAGCCTTGCAACAGCCTACGAAAAAAGTAACTGTTGCCGGAAAGGCTTGTGAATCGGGTGATCTTCTCATAAAGGACATCTATCTGCCCCCTTTGCAAAAAAACGATCTTCTTGCCGTTTTTAGTACCGGGGCTTATTGTTACAGCATGGCCAGCAACTACAACCGCAACCCCCGGCCGGCGGTAATATTTGTCAACAATGGGAAAGCAAGGGTTGTTGTTCGCCGTGAAAGTTATGATGATCTTATAGGACTGGATGTGCTTTAGTCCAAAAGGAGGCGGCTGCTTATGATAGAATTTACCAAGATGCACGGGCTGGGTAACGACTTTATCATCATCGATAATAGGGATGGGCGTCTGGCCGCTACATACCTGGCCGACCTTGCCCCTGTTTTTTGCCGGAGGAATTTTGGTATAGGAGCTGATGGACTGGCTGTATTGGGTAGTTCTTCCGTGGCTCCTTACCGGATGCAAATATTTAATGCAGATGGAAGCGAGGCGGAGATGTGTGGCAACGCTATCCGTTGTTTGGGCAAATTTATCTGGGACAGGGGTCTTTTGAAGGAAAAATCTTTTGCCCTGGAAACGGGAGCCGGTATCAAGGAAATTAATTTAAACATACGCGGCCCCAAGGTAGTATCGGTAAATGTAGGGATGGGTTTTCCTATTTTGGATAGCGAAAAAATCCCCCTAAGCGGCCCCCCGCGCAAGGTTATGGAGGAAGCCATTTTGGTGGAAGGAAATAAACTTTGTTTTACGGCTGTTAGCATGGGCAACCCTCACTGTGTTATCTTTGTGCCTTCTTTAGATGAAATTCCTTGGAAAAAGTGGGGGCCAATAATAGAAAACAATCCCCTTTTTCCCAGCAGGACCAATGTTGAATTTGTCGAACAAATAAATTCCGAGGCTGTAAATGTGAAGGTCTGGGAAAGAGGTGCGGGTGCTACCCTTGCTTGTGGAACGGGTGCCTGTGCCACGGTTGTAGCCGGTGTCTTAACGGGACGCTTAAAAAATATTGTAGATGTTCATCTTCCCGGCGGCACATTAAAGATAGATTGGCAAAGAAAAAACGGTAACGAGGTGTTTATGGAAGGGCCTGCTGAGGAAGTTTTCAGCGGGAGGGTTAAAAGCTAAAATTTGTAGAGGAGGCGAGGTAATTTGGATTGTACTGCCAAACGTATTCGGTTGCTGCCCCGTTATCTTTTTGCAGAAATAGATAAAAAAGTAAGAATTGCTCAGGAAAAGGGAGTCGACGTCATCAAATTGGGAATAGGTGATCCGGATTCACCCACTCCTGATTATATCGTTAAACGCATGCAGAAAGAGGTAGCCAGGTCGGAAAACCATACTTATCCGCCGGATGAGGGTTTAGCGGAGTTCAAAGAGGCGGTGGCAGGTTATTACCGGCAACGTCATGGTGTAAAACTGGATCCGCAAAAAGAAATTGTACCCCTGATTGGTTCCAAGGAAGGGATTGCACATATTTCTTTTTGTTTTACAGATCCTGGGGATATAAACTTGGTTCCCGATCCGGGATATCCAGTGTACGGAATCGGTACTCTTTTTGCAGGCGGGCAGGTGCAGCTTATGCCCCTGTTGAAGGAAAAAAACTTCCTACCTGATTTAGGAGACATTCCGGAAGAAAAGGCGCGCCGGGCCAAATTGTTGTTTCTTAATTATCCCAATAATCCTACTGGTGCCATTGCATCTCGCGATTTTTTTGCGGAAGTCGTCTCTTTTGCTAAAAAACACGATCTTCTCGTATGTCATGATGCTGCCTACAACGAAATTGCTTTCGATGATTATCGGCCTGTCAGCTTTCTTGAAATCCCAGGAGGTAAGGATATAGCTATCGAATTTGGCTCTCTTTCCAAGACTTTTAATATGACAGGCTGGCGGATCGGCTATGCAGTTGGGAACAGTTCTGCTGTGGAAGCCCTCTATCGCTTCAAAACTAATATTGATTCAGGTCTTTTTAAAGCAATTCAATATACAGGGGTAGAGGCCTTTACCAACCCGCAAAGGGAACCTTTTTTGCAAGAGCTACGCACTTTATACCGAAGAAGAAGGGATATAGTGGTGAAGGCCCTGCGGGAAATTGGATGGACGATAGAGGCGCCAAAAGCGGCTTTTTATGTTTGGGCACCTGTTCCGGAAGGCTATACATCGCAGGATTTTGTAGCTTTTCTGTTGGAAAAAACAGGAGTCGTGGTCACTCCGGGAAGAGGTTTCGGAGAACATGGTGAGGGATATTTCCGCATAGCTTTGACCGTGGATGAAAAAAGGTTGCAAGAAGCTATGGACCGTATCAAAGGTGCCGTAAAATTTAAATAACACCTCCCGGCGGTTTTTACCGATGTCCTTTTTCCCATTTTTTAATATAATAATATATAGGAAACCAAGGAGATGGTTTTATGGCTGGGTACAATGTTGCCATAGTTGGTGTTACGGGCATGGTCGGGCAGACTTTCATTAAGATTTTAAAGGAACGTAAATTTCCGGTGAAGGAGTGGAGGCTTTTAGCCTCTTCCCGTTCTGCCGGCAAAAAAATTAGCATCGAGGAAAAAGATTATTTTGTCGAAGAAGCCAGGCCTGAATCTTTTGTGGGAGTGGACTTTGCTTTTTTTAGTGCTGGCGGTGATATCAGCCGGCGGCTGGCACCCGAAGCTGTCAAAAGGGGTGCCCTTGTTGTGGACAACAGCAGTGCCTTCCGCATGGAACCTGACGTGCCCCTGATCGTACCGGAGGTTAATGCCGCTGCCGCTTCTAAGCATAAAGGGATCATTGCCAATCCAAATTGTTCGACTACCCAGTTAGTCGTGGCCCTGCATCCCCTTCATCTGGCGGCGGGGTTGAAAAGGGTTGTTATCTCCACATACCAGTCCGTTTCCGGGGCTGGCGTGGAGGCAGTAAATGAATTGGCGGCGCAAAGCGCGGCAGTTTTAGGAAAGAAGGAAATAATAAAGGAATATATCCCTTATAAAGGAGCCGGCAGGCATTACCAAATCGCTTTCAACATGGTTCCCCATATTGATGTTTTTGTGGAGGATGATTATACTAGGGAAGAAATGAAAATGATTGAAGAAACCCGCAAGATCATGGGTCTTCCTGATTTGCCGGTAACGGTTACTACAGTTCGGGTGCCGGTGTTCAACGGTCATTCAGAGGCTGTAAACGTGGAGCTGAAAGCAGCTCTTTCACCACAAGAAGCCCGGGATGTTTTGGCCAAGGCCCCCGGAATAATCGTTAAGGACAATCCCGCGGAATTTCTTTATCCGATGCCTGTTGACACCGAAGGCAGGGATGAGGTTTTTGTGGGGCGTGTTCGCGCCGATCGTTCAATTCCTCATGGCTTGAATTTGTGGGTTGTTGCCGATAACATTCGTAAAGGAGCAGCCACAAATTCGGTGCAGATCGCGGAACTATTCATTTAAAAAACCCGTAACGGTGATATGAAAGATCGCCTTTTTTATTTTTGGGGATTATCGCTATTTTTGAAATGACAAAATATCTTTGATGCTATGGTTTCCGAAAACTTCGGTACCGGTAGACCTTTGTTTCCGTTTGCCCTTGGCAACTACAAAAACTTTTTTACTCTATTTACGTTTGAGGTGAGGACCGTGAAGATCCTAGTACAAAAATTTGGTGGGACTTGTGTATCCACTCCCGAAAGAAGAAAATTGATCATTAAACGCGTGCAAGAGGCTGACGAGAAAGGTTTTAAAACAGTTTTGGTTGTTTCAGCCATGGGGCGAAATGGGGCTCCTTATGCTACAGATTCGCTTAGGTTGCTGGCGTTACAGGAATACAGCGATGTTTCCTTAAGAGAACTCGACCTGATCATGTCCTGCGGGGAGCTAATATCTGCTGTAGTAGTGGCCGCTGCTTTGAGCAACATGGGTATTACCTCCCGGGCTTTGACCGGGGCACAGGCCGGTTTTCTTACAGACGGACGTTACAGTGAAGCGGAAGTGCTCGATTGCCAGCCAACCGGGATCGTTGAACTTTTGCAACGCAATGAAGTACCTGTAGTAGCAGGTTTCCAGGGTATCGATCCCATGGGTGAGATTAATACACTGGGCCGTGGTGGCAGCGATATCACGGCAGTAATATTGGGAGCAGCCCTGGAAGCTGACAAGGTGGAAATATATACCGATGTTTCCGGCGTTATGACAGCTGATCCTTTAATTTTTAAAGGAGCTCGTGTTATCCAACAAATCACGTATGGGGAAATATTCCAGTTGGCACACGAGGGGGCCAGGGTCATACATCCGCGGGCTGTGGAGGTAGCCATGCGCAACAATGTCAACGTTGTGGTCAGAAACCTGGAAGATCCCGAAACCGGTACCTTAATTACCGGTGAATCTTCCTTAAAAGGAGGAGGTTACAGTACCAGGAGCCGGAGGGCCGTTACTGGGATAGCACACTACACAAACCTGGTGCAGTTTTTAATCCAGCTTAAGGATCCCGATCCACGCCGGGAACAGGAGATTTTTCAAAGCATTGGCGAGGCCGGGGTTAATATTGATTTGATCAGTGTATTTCCTTTGATGAAAGCTTTTACGGTGAAGGATGAACATAGTTTTAAAGTCGAAAACATTTTGAATAAAATGGAAATACCCTATACTATGGAAAAGGATTGCGCCAAAGTTTCGGTAGTGGGTGTTGGCATGCATAATATTCCCGGTGTAATGGCTAAGGTTGTAAGGGCGCTTAATGAACATAATATCGAAATTAAACAGACAGGGGATTCCAATATAAGTATTTCCCTGCTAATTAAGCAGCAGGATCTTCATGGAGCCATTAAAACCCTCCACGATCATTTTTACCTTGAAGATCAGCTGCCTATCTAGGACTGTTGCCATCATTGTCTAAAAGGCTTCTGTCCTAAAAAGGGCGGGAGTCTTTGTTTAACTGTATGGAAACCTAAAGCCTATGTTATCTTTAAAATTTTCCGCTACTTGGAGGAATGATAAAGGATGCTGGTTATACCGGCAGTAGATCTTCATGGAGGTAAATGTGTACGCCTGTTAAGAGGGGAAAGGGACAAAGAAACCGTTTACAGCCCCAATCCGGTAGAGGTAGCCCTAAAATGGCAATCTCAGGGGGCAAAACTGCTGCATGTGGTTGATCTTGATGGGGCTTTTGCCGGCAAACCGGTGAATTCGGCGGTTATTAAAAAAATAGCCTCCTCTCTGGAGATACCTGTCCAGTTGGGCGGCGGCATCAGGGACAGAACCACTGTAGAAAACGTTTTAAACCTTGGCGTTTCCAGAGTTATACTGGGCACTGTCGCTGTAGAAAAACCAGATCTTGTAAGAGAGCTTGCCGCTTCTTATGGAGAAAAAATTGTTGTAGGTATCGATGTCCGGGATGGGATTGCCGCCGTTAAAGGATGGGTGGAGGGTTCGGATAAAAAGGCAGTGGACCTGGCCCTTGAAATGCAGCACTATGGTGTAAAGGAAATAATCTATACCGACATTTCCCGTGACGGAACTTTAAAAGGGCCAAACATGGAAGCTTTGAAAGCGATGGCCGATGCCCTTGAGGTGCCTGTTATCGCTTCCGGTGGTGTTTCTTCTTTGCAAGACTTGCATGCCTTAAAAGAAATAAAGCACCTGGGTATAAGCGGTGTTATTGTCGGACAGGCTCTCTACACAGAAAAATTTACTTTGAATGAGGCCCTGCTTGCAGTAAAAGGGGGATAACATATTGGCCAAAAGAATAATACCCTGCCTGGATATAAAAGAGGGCAGGGTGGTTAAAGGGAAAAAATTTGTTGATTTAAAAGATGCGGGGGATCCGGTGGAGCTGGCTCGTTTTTATAATAAATCTGCAGCAGATGAACTGGTACTTTTGGATATTGCTGCATCTTATGAGGGAAGAAAAACCACGATGGAGGTAGTCGAAAAAACTGTTCGGGAAATTTCTATTCCTCTTACTGTAGGAGGCGGTATCAGATCCATCGAACATATTCGCCACATTTTTGAGGCGGGGGCGGACAAAATTTCTATGAGCACACCGGCAGTGGAAAATCCGAAACTGATCGAGGAAGCCGCCCGTATTTTTGGCAGTTCGTGCCTTGTTGTGGCGATCGATGCGCTTTGGAACAAGGAGATGGAAGACTGGGAGGTATATACTCATGGGGGCCGGAAGGCTACGGGGATCTCTGTGCTAAATTGGGCCCAACGGGTGGAGGACTTGGGGGCCGGAGAAATATTATTGACCGGCATGGATGCAGATGGGAGCCGGGATGGGTTCGATATTCCTTTGTACAGGGCTGTAAGTGAAAAAGTAAATATTCCGCTTATTGCCTCCGGCGGTGCAGGCCAAATGGAGGATTTTGCAAGGGTTTTAAGCGAGGGGAAAGCGGATGCAGCACTGGCAGCTTCTGTTTTTCACTACCGCCATATTTTGATTACGGATCTTAAAAAATACCTGTCCAATCAGGGATTAGAGGTGTACTAACCAATGGTCGTTAACGAGGATTTAAAGAAACTTGCCTTCGATAAGTATGAGCTTTTACCGACAATTGTGCAAGATTATCAAAATGGCGATGTTCTTATGCTTGCTTATATGAACAGGGAATCCCTGCAAAAAACGTTGGAAACTGGGTTTACTTGTTTTTGGAGCCGCAGCAGGCAAAAGCTTTGGCAAAAAGGTGAAACTTCGGGCAATACCCAAACTGTGAAGGAAATATTTTACGATTGCGATGCCGATACACTCTTGGTAAAAGTACTGCAAAAAGGCCCGGCCTGCCATACCGGCAGCAGAAGTTGTTTTTTTCGCAGCATTTCTTTGCCAGGCGCACCGCATGGCTAAAAAAAGACACGGAAAAGTTCCGTTCGAAAGAATGGGTGTAAACTCTAATGGTAATAAAACGTTCAAAGCAGCTAACTTATGATGAGGTTAAAAGCAATCCCACTGTAATAACTTATGTTCGCAAGGCTAACGAAAATCTGGGTGCGATTGGTTTTACCGAGCACGGTTTCCGGCATACCGATCTTGTGGCCACTACAGCCCGCAGGATATTGCTGGAGCTTGGCTACAGTACGCGGGAAGCTGAACTGGCAGCCATTGCCGGCTGCCTGCACGATATCGGTAATTTAATAGAACGTCAACATCATGGTATTACCGGCGCTTTAATTGCTATGAATATTTTAAAAGATATGGGCATGGAAGAAAAAGAGATAGCGGATGTGGCTGCCGCTATCGGTAATCATGATGAACAATATGGCCAGCCGGTGAGCAATATTTCGGCTGCTCTAATCCTTGCTGATAAGGCCGATGTGCACAGGACAAGGGTCCGCAACAGGGATTTTGCCAACTTCGATATCCATGATCGGGTCAATTATGCTGCCGAAGAATCGGATCTAAAGCTAGATCCCGAAAAAAGGATTATCACGCTGGAGCTCAAAATTGATCCGCAAATCAGCAGGGTTATGGAATATTTTGAGATATTTTTAAGCCGGATGATTATTTGCCGCCGAGCTGCCGATGTTCTTGATTCACGTTTTGCTCTGATAATTAACGAAAACCAGCTTCTTTAAGGTGGGGGTCTATTCTTTGACTATAGCATTTTTGGGAATTACGATCTGTTTTTTGCCATATTTCATCCATTGTATCTCCTTTCAAAAGATGGTAACATGGAAATTGGCGTTAGCTAACGGTTTTTGGTAGGAGGAGGATTAAAGTGAAAAGGCGTGCCAAGACAAGTTCCTCGATTTTTATTATTATTTCCCTTCTTTTGGTAGTTGCCTCTGTTTTATTTGTATCGCATTGGCAAATGTTTTTAAAAAAAGGCCTGGACCTGGAAGGTGGAGTTTACGTTCTTTTTGAAGCCAAACCGGTTGGAGATGACGACTTGGATCATGATGCCATCCAAAGGGCCATGACGATTATACGAAACAGAATTGATGAACTAGGCGTGGTGGAGCCAACGATACAACCTGAAGGGGAAAGACGTATCAGGGTTGAGCTGCCGGGGATAGAAGATCAAGCCCAGGCCATGGAAGTAATCGGTAAGACGGCCCTGTTGACCTTTGTTGGTCCTGAAGGAGATGTTTTGCTTACGGGAAAAGACTTGAAAACAGCTCATTTTATGCGTGGCCGGCGCAGCGAACCGCTGGTGTCGCTGGAGTTTAATCCTGAAGGAAAAGATAAATTTGCCGAGGCGACGGAAAAATACTTGGGAAAACCCATCGCAATCCTGTTGGACGATGAAGTTATCTCTGCTCCTACGGTGCAAAACGTTATTACCGAAGGAAATGCAATGATCACCAATATCCCTTCAGCCGAGGAAGCCAGCAATTTAGCCCTACTGTTGCGCTCCGGTGCCTTACCGGTAGAACTGGAGGAGCTTGAAACCCGTTCCGTGGGGCCTGTATTAGGTGAAAATGCCCTTAAATTGAGCTTGACCGCTGGTCTGATCGGGTTGGCGGTTGTAGCAGCATTCATGTTATTTTATTACAAATTTGCCGGGCTGATTGCAGATATAAGCTTAATCGTTTATTTGGGCCTAGTCTTTTTAATTCTTTCCGCTTTGAAGGCAACGCTTACCCTTCCCGGTATCGCCGGGTTGATCCTTTCTATCGGTATGGCCGTGGACGCCAATGTTTTGATTTTTGAACGCATTAAGGAAGAATTGGATGGGGGAAGAACTGTTTTCACAGCGATAAATACCGGTTTTGACAGGGCTTTGCGTGCCATTATTGATTCTAATATCACAACAGTTATTGCTGCTTTAGTGCTCTTTATCGTGACTACGGGAACGGTACGGGGTTTTGCCGTGGTGCTGCTAGTGGGCATTTTTTCCAGCGTCCTGTCGGCGATATATTTAACCCGTTATTTACTTCGCCTGGCGGCGCGCTCTCAAATGATCAAGAGTAACGCTTACCTGGGTGCTAGGGGGGCAACCAAATGAGGAAATTTAATTTTCGTTTTGTGGAACGCAGCCGTTTTGCTTTTATATTATCCGGGCTGGCTCTTTTAATTGGAATAATATCTCTTTTTGTAAACGGTCTTAATTTGGGCATAGATTTTACCGGGGGCACTATTTTACATTTGCGCTTGGCGGAGGAGTTTCGCATGGAAGAGGTAAGAGAAGTGCTCACCCCTTTTGAACTGCAAGGCGTGCCCCTGCAAAGAGTAGGGGGCAGCAAAGGAAGCGAGGTTATTGTTAAAGCTCCGCATCTTAATGAACTAACTAGGCGGGAGATAATTTCCGCTTTCCGTGAACATTGGACGGAAATGACCTCCGAGGATGTTTTGCAAGTTGATAATGTAGGGGCGGTTGTCGGTAAGGAGCTAACCAGGGAAGTCTACCTGGCGCTTCTTATAGCTGCAATAGGTATGATCCTCTATATAACCCTGCGTTTTGAATTCAAATTTGCCCTTTCGGCAATCATAGCTTTATTCCATGATGTCTTTATCATGTTGGCGATATTTTCTCTTTTTAAAATTGAAATAAACGCTCCTTTCATTGCTGCAATCTTGACGATAGTCGGTTATTCGATTAATGATACTATCGTCATCTTTGATCGCATCAGGGAAAATTTAAAGTACCGCCGCAAAAGGACTGTTAAAGAGGTAGTCAATGATAGTATCAACGAAAGCCTGGTACGCTGTATAAATACCTCTCTTACAACCCTTATAGTTCTTATTTCCCTGTTTGTTGCTTTTAACTTCTTTGTTGGAGGTATGGATCTAAAAGTATTTGCACTGGCGCTGTTAGTAGGTGTGATGGTGGGGACCTATTCTTCTATTTTTATCGCGAGCCCGCTTTGGCATCTATGGGGAGCAGCAGGAGACGCCAAGCAGAAGGTTACTTAAAAGCCCAGCGGTGAAAACCAAAAGAATGCAAACCCTGTAAATGTGGTTTAGACGATCATCAGGCAAAATTGGGTGCCCGGCTGTCAGCCGGGCACCTGCTTCTATTATAAGATATATGCAGCTAAGGAAGGAATTATTTGTTTTTAAGAGAAATATCACCAAAGGGGCTACCTGAAAAATATTTGTACTTGTAGCGAGGAGTTTTTAGCAGGCTGTACCACCGGACTGCAGGGCAAATTTTCTTGCCGCCTAAGCGGATCTTTATAGACGGGAGAGTTTTTATGCTAATTTTAAATAAAGGAGCACGAACAGATAAAATATGGCAGATGCATGCTCAGGATTTGGAAAAAAAGGCTTTGCTGTCAAAGGCGCTCAATGTTCCATCATCTGTGGCGCAGATTTTACTTAACAGGGGAATTAACAGTGTTGAAGAAGGGGAGGCGTTTCTTAACCCCAGTATTTCCCGGCTCCACCCTCCTTTGGCCATGAAAGACATGGAGCATGCCGTCAAAATTTTGCTACGCTCCATACAGGAGGAAAAACGCATTGCCGTATACGGTGATTATGATGTAGATGGGGTTACGGCAACGGCACTTTTACTTTCTGTGCTGGAACAATTGGGTGCTGAATTAACCTATTATCTACCTGATCGCTTGCAGGAGGGATTCGGTTTAAATCTTGCTGCACTCGAATATTTGAAAAGCAAAGATATTGCCACTATCGTGACAGTTGACTGTGGCATCAACAACATAGAAGAGGCAGCCTATGCCCGGGAAATAGGGATGGAAATGATTATCACAGATCATCACCAACCGCCCGAGGTGCTGCCGGATGCAGCCGCGGTGATAAACCCCTTGCGAAAAGACTGTACATATCCCTTTAAAGATCTTTGTGGAGTGGGAATAGCGTTTAAGCTGGGACAAGCACTTTTAGAACAAGAAGGGGACGAAGATGCAATTTGGAGTTTTTTAGACCTTGTTGCCCTTGGTACAGTGGCTGATGTAGTGCCCTTGCTCGGCGAAAACCGTATTCTGGTGGCCGAAGGTTTAAAACAGATGGGAAAAACCATGCGTCCGGGGATAAGGGCCCTTTGCATGGCGGCGGGAATGAAGAATGAAAAGTTAACGGCGGAAGACATTGCTTTTGTCATTGCTCCGCGCCTGAATGCCGCCGGACGTTTGGGGGATGCTTCCCGCTCCTTACGTTTGCTTCTGGCGGCAGACGAAAAGAAAGCGAAAAATTTGGCTGTAGAATTACAGAATGAAAACAGCTGCCGCCGGTTGCTGGAACAAAAGGTGTTGGAGGAGGCCTGTGTCTTAGCCGATGAAACTATGGCAACAACAGAAAAACAAGAAAAAAAGACAAGTTTTTTGCTTTTGGCCCGTGAAGGGTGGCATCCTGGTGTTCTGGGTATAGTAGCCAGCCGTATGGTGGAGCGGTACAGTCTTCCTGTTATTTTGATTTCTTGTGAAGGGGAAATGGGAAAGGGTTCTGGAAGAAGTATTGCCGGTTTTGATATGATCACTGCTTTAACCCAATGTCGTTCGCTTCTTTCTGGGTTCGGGGGACACGCTATGGCTGTGGGTCTAACGATAACAAAGGAAAATATTCCCCTTTTGCGGGAGGAACTCAATAGATTAGCTGCCGAATACAGTGAAAAAGAGAGTTTGGCACCGATCTATTATGTTGATTTGCAGCTGAAACCTGAAGAAATTACTCCCGAATTGGTCAAAGCCTTGGAGGTGCTGGAACCTTTTGGTTTTGGTAATGAGCGGCCGATCTTTTACAGCGAAAAATGGCTTTTGGAAAAAAAACGGGAAGTGGGCAAAAAAAAGCAGCATTTACAGTTAGGGTTACAAAAAAATAACCGGTATTTTTCGGCAATTAGTTTTAATGGCAAAGAAAAGCTGCCGCCATTGTCCCTTTTCAGGAAAATAGATCTGTTTTTTAGCCTGTCTTTTGATCAGTGGAGAGGCGGCGACAATCTACAGCTGGAGGTCTATGACTGTGTCAGTTTTGACAAGCAAACAAAGAGCGGTTCTGCTGTTATTGATGTAAGGAAAATAGATCGCAAGGTTTCATATTTAAAAAACCTTGTTTCACCGGGGAAAGCAATCGTTGTTTTTGTTAACACGGTAGCGCGAAAAAAGCATTTGGAAAAAATTTTTTCCGACCGACCGGAAATATTTTTTAGCCACCAAGGAAGTTTCCCTCCCGGGATCAGAGAAAAACCGGGGCATGTAATTGTCTATGATTTACCGTTGAACGAAAAAAAGCTCAAAGAACTTCTAACCGGTTTTTTACGAAATGCCAAGGACAGGGAAAATCTTTATCTACATTTGCTCTACGACGATCAGGACTTTTTAGAAAACTGGAAACTTATGCGGGCAACAATCCCTGCTTTTTCTACCTTAGAACAGGTTTATTTTTTCTTGCAAAAATTGACGGCAGGCAGAAACATCTCTCTTGATGAAGCCTACAATAAACTGAGCCGGATGCTTCCCTTTGTATCAACAAAACACCTTTTACAAAACAGTATTAGGATTTTACAAGAAGCTGCCTATTTGGAAGTAAGCGACCGGGAATTATTTTTAAAACGCAGGAGCAGCGATTATTGTTTGCTTCTAAAGAATGTAGCCGCCATTAAAAGTTTCCATGAGGAGAGGAAAAAATGGAAACAGGCACTCTCTTACCAGCGTTTTTTGTTGGCGGCGACAGGAGAAAAGATTCTTTACTCATTGACTGACTTTACTCTTGAGGCTACATAATCTATACTAATATTGAATGGTAGATTTTATGGGTTTGTTTTTTATGTGCTTTACACGGAGGCGGGAGATAAATTGAACCTGCAAAAATTAATGGGGCGTTTTAAAAAATATAATAACAAAATAGAAGACTGGGCCCTTATTCGCAAGGCCTACAGATTTGCCTTGAAGGCACATGCCGGCCAGAAAAGGGTTTCCGGGGAACCCTATATAACGCATCCTCTTGGCGTAGCCTACATTCTAGCCGATTTGGAACTGGATCTTATTACCATTGTTACCGGCTTGCTTCACGACGTGCTTGAGGACACGCACATAAGCTACGAAGAAATAGAGGAGGAATTTGGGGAAGAAGCAGCCTCTTTGGTAGATGGAGTGACTAAGCTTAGCCGTATGGAGTTTCGTTCCAAAGAAGAACATCAGGCGGAAACGTGGCGTAAAATGTTCGTGGCTATGGCCCGGGACATCAGGGTGATTCTTATTAAGTTGGCGGATCGTACCCACAATATGCGCACGCTCTGCTATCTAAAACCGGAAAAACAAAAGGAAATCGCCTTGGAGACGCTCGAGATCTATGCTCCCTTGGCGCATCGGCTGGGCATTTATAAAATCAAGTGGGAGCTGGAGGACCTTGCCTTTCGTTTTCTTAATGAACAGGAATACTATTTCTTGGCGGATAAGCTTTCCAAAAAACGTCAAGAAAGAGAGGATTTTATTAATAAAATCATTGGGATTTTAAAAGAAAGATTAAATGAGGCCGGGCTTACAGCGGATATAAGCGGCCGTCCCAAGCACATATATAGCATCTATAATAAGATGAAAACTCAAGACAAAGATTTTGATCAAATCTATGATTTAACCGCTGTGCGTGTTATCGTAGACAGTATTAGGGACTGCTACGCTTCTTTGGGTATTGTTCATGTTCTTTGGCGCCCTATACCCGGTCATTTTAATGATTATATCGCTATGCCCAAGCCCAACATGTATCAATCACTTCACACAACGGTAGTCTGTGCAGAAAACGAACTTTTAGAAGTTCAGATACGCACCAAGGAAATGCACCGTACGGCGGAATACGGGATTGCCGCTCATTGGAGATATAAGGAAAAAGTCAAAGATGATCGGGAATTTGAGGAAAAACTTTCCTGGTTAAGACAGTTGTTGGAGTGGCAGCAGGATTTAAAAGATGCGCATGAATTCATGGAACACTTAAGAATAGATCTTTTTAGCGATGAAGTTTTTGTTTTTACCCCCAAAGGTGACGTTGTAGATCTTCCGGCCGGTTCCATACCTTTGGACTTTGCCTACAAGATCCACACGGATGTTGGTAACCATTGTGTAGGCGCCAAGGTTAACGGCCGCATTGTTCCTTTGGAATACAAGCTGAAAACCGGTGACATTGTAGAGATAACTACCAGTAAACAGGGAAATCCCAGCCGTGACTGGCTAAATGCTGTTAAAAGTTCCCAAGCTAAAACCAAAATACGGGCCTGGTTCAAAAAAGAAAGACGCGAAGAAAATATAGCCAAGGGGAAAGAGATCTTGGAAAGGGAGATCCATAGGCAGCATTTAGAACCGCGGCTTCTGCTCAAAGCCCAGCTTTTGGAAGAAGTGGGGAGAAGGTTTAACCTTCTTTCGGAGGAAGATGTATACGCCGCCGTAGGTTACGGAGGAGTTTCTTTTAAACAAGTTATCACCAGACTTCAGGAAGAATACCGGAAAAAGTTTGGTGAAGAACAGAAACAATTGCCCCCTGTGGAATTAAAACCTTGGAAAGGCGCGGATAGGGCCGCGGAAGGCATTAAGATTCAAGGAGTCGGTAATTTGCTGATCCGGTTTTCAAAATGCTGCAATCCGTTACCGGGGGATGAAATTGTCGGATTCATAACCAAAGGGCGGGGAATATCCATACACCGGGCCAATTGCCCCAATGTTTTGCGTGCTTCCGAAGATAAGGATCGTTATCTGCAGGCTTTCTGGGAGACGGAAAGCGATCTGTCCTATCCTGTGGAGATCGAAGTTACCGGCATGGAACGTTCCAATTTCCTTACAGAAGTTATGCATGCCGTAAGCGAAAGCAAAATAAATATTACAGCTGTAAATGGACGCATTACTAAAGATAAAATAGCAATTGTGCATCTTACTTTGGTGGTCAAAGACTTAGAACATCTGCAGCATGTTATGAACAGGGTAAAAAGAGTAAAGGATGTATTCTCTGTGAGGCGCTTTGCCGGGACAAAGTCGGCCCAAGAGGAAAGTCTGCGGCAAATATCCCCTTAAAAGGCTGGTGATAAATTGCGGGCCGTCGTACAAAGATCGGGAAAGTCTTTTGTGGAAGTTGAAAGAAAAATCGTAGGAGAAATCAAAAACGGCTTGGTTGCTTTTATCGGTATCGGGGCAGACGATGATGCCGATGACTGCCGGTATATTGCAGATAAAATTGCCGGGTTGCGAATTTTTGAAGACGAGACGGGCAAAATGAACCTTTCCCTCAAGGACATTGGGGGCGAGATTCTTTGCGTCTCCCAATTTACGCTTTACGGTGACTGCCGCAAGGGCAGGCGGCCCAGCTTTACAGGAGCTGCTCCCCCTGAAAAAGCGGAACCCCTTTATCATATGCTCTGTGATCTGTTGATAAAAAAAGGCCTGCGGGTGGCCACGGGCAAATTTCAGGCCAGAATGAAAGTTGCCATCGACAATGAAGGGCCGGTGACGATTTTGTTAGACAGCAAGAAACTTTTTTAGTAACTGTTTTTATGGAGGCACTATCCCTTGTTGGATCAGAAATTGTAAGAACTGCTGCCAAAGGGGGCATCTTCGATTGAACCCGGAATCACACAAACTTTAGTCGTGGGGGAGATCAAGGCTAGGTTGCAGTAAAACTTAAATCAAGGTATAATTTAATCGTTTTGAACAAGGGAAATGGAGCGATAAGCTTTATGAAAGGGTGGGGGCATGAATATCAAAGCGCCTCGCGGAGCAAAGGACATACTCCCGCAAGAAACCTTATGTTGGTATTTGCTGGAAGAAAGGTTCAAAGAAATGTGTCATATTTACAACTATTACGAGATTCGCACACCGCTTTTCGAAGATGCTGAACTGTTCATCCGCAGTGTGGGGGAAGAAAGCGATGTGGTCGAAAAAGAAATGTATGTTTTCAAAGACAGAGGGGGGCGGGAGTTAGCTTTGAGGCCGGAAGGTACTGCCGGCGTGACCCGGGCTTATTTGCAACACGGGATGCACAACCTTCCCCAACCTGTAAAGCTTTTTTATTTTGGGCCCATGTTTCGTTATGACAGGCCCCAAGCCGGCCGGCAGAGACAGTTCTACCAGATGGGTATTGAAATCTTTGGAACAAAGGAACCATCTGCCGATGTAGAAATAATTAAATTCACAGCGGATTTTTTCCTTGGGTTGGGATTTAATAATCTGAAGCTGCACATAAACAGCGTTGGGTGTGAAAAGTGCAGGCCCTTTTACCAGGAAGCGCTTAAAAAGTATGCCGATGAAAGGCTTGCCCAATTATGCAGGGATTGTCAAAGAAGAGCCCAATTCAATCCCCTGCGCCTTTTAGATTGTAAAATAAAAAATTGCCGGGAACTTATGAAGGATTCCCCGCAAATAGATCATTTCCTTTGTGATCCTTGCCGGGATCATTTCAATGAAGTTTTAGCCCTCCTGGAGGTTTTAAAGGTACCTTATTATGTCGATTCACATCTTGTCAGAGGCCTTGATTACTATACCAATACGGCTTTTGAGTTTTTTTCCGAAAATGCCGGTCCCCAGGGTTCACTGGGCGGTGGAGGCCGCTATGACAAATTGGCCGAAAGCTTAGAAGGCCCGCCTGTTCCCGGAGTAGGCGTGGCTTTGGGTGTGGAAAGGATACTGTTGGCCATGGAGGAAGAAGGGTTGGCATCGCCGGAAACAAGCGATCCGGAAGGAGTCTTTCTGGCCACCGGCAGCCCTGAACTGAAAGAAAAGGCTTTGTTGATGGCCTATACCCTGCGTGAAAGAGGGCTGAAGGCCGATGCCGATTATGCAAACCGCAGCCTTAAAGCACAGATGAAGTTTGCTCACAGAAAGAGATTCCGTCATGTAATCATTCTGGGGAAAGAAGAAAAACTTAAAAATGTAATCCAGCTCAGGGATATGCTAAAAGGGGAACAGCAAGAACTTTCTTTTGAGGAGGCACTGAACATTTTAACGGCGAAAGCATGAAGATACAATAGGGGAAGGGGGCAAAGCCTTATATTCAGGCAAAAATGCATATGCGTTTAAAAAGAACCCATTATTGCGGTCTGATAACAGAAAAAGATTTAGATAAAAAGGTGGTTATAGCCGGTTGGGTGCAAGGTAAAAGAGACCACGGCGGGCTTATTTTTCTTGATTTGCGGGACCGTTATGGAATAGTACAGGTGGTATTCGATTTTCAGGGGAATGCTTCATTTTTTAAACAGGCGGAAAAACTTAGGCCCGAATATGTTTTGGCCATAAAAGGGACGATCAAGCGCCGTTCACCGGAAACCGTAAATCCCAATATAGCCACAGGTAAATTAGAGGTTTTGGCTGAAGATATGGAGATATACAATTCTTCTCTGACGCCACCTTTTTACATTGAAGACGGTATCGATACCGATGAAAACTTGCGTTTAAAATACCGCTTTTTGGATTTACGGCGTTTTGAAATGCAGCGATCCTTAGAAATCCGCCATAAAACCATGATGTCTGTCCGCAGATTTTTAGATGAGCGTGGCTTCTGGGAAATTGAAACACCGATGTTAACCCGCAGCACACCGGAGGGTGCCCGTGATTTTCTGGTGCCCAGCCGGACTTCCCCGGGCAGCTTTTTTGCATTGCCCCAATCGCCCCAGCTTTTTAAGCAATTACTAATGACTTCCGGGGTGGAAAAATATTTTCAAATCACACGCTGTTTCCGTGATGAGGATCTAAGGGCTGATCGGCAGCCTGAATTTACCCAAATAGATATTGAAATGTCCTTTTGCACCAGCCGGGATGTTATTATAGAAACTGAAGAGCTTGTAAGCTGTCTTTTTAAAGAGGTGTTACACAAAGAAATAGATATTCCCTTGGAAATTATTACCTACAAGGAGGCTATGGAGCGTTTTGGTTCTGATAAACCTGATACCCGCTTTGATATGGAAATCGGCGATATTTCTGAAATTGCCGGGGAGTCAGAGTTTAGGGTTTTTAAAAATGTTTTAAAAAAAGACGGCGTGGTCAAAGGCCTAAATGTACGCGGGTGCGGGCATTTCAGTCGCAAAGAATTGGATGACTTAACAGAATTGGTAAAATCCTGGGGAACGGCAGGTTTGGCCTGGATAATCCTGGAGGAAGATGGATTTAGAACGCCTATTTCCAAATTTTTTACTTCCTCCCAGCTTTCTGCCATCAAAGCAAGAATGCAGGGTAAACCCGGAGATCTTTTGCTTTTTGTAGCTGATCAATGGGAAGTGGCTTTGAAGGTGCTGGGCCAGTTGAGGATCTTCCTGGCCAAGAGGTTGGGACTTGTGCCGGAAAACGAAGATCACTTTCTTTGGGTTGTTGATTTTCCTTTGTTGGCTTATGATTCTGAGGAAAAAAGATATGTTGCCAACCACCATCCCTTTACCGCGCCGTTTACCGAGGATCTGGATCTATTGGAAAAGGATCCTTTAGCGGTTCGTTCTCAGGCCTATGATTTAGTTTACAATGGTGTTGAGATAGCCGGGGGAAGTATACGTGTTCACAAAAAAGAAGTTCAGGAAAAAATCTTTAACATGTTGGGCATGAACGCTGCTGAAGCCGAAGAAAGGTTCGGATTTTTTCTAAATGCTTTTGAATATGGGATTCCGCCCCATGGGGGCATAGCTTTCGGTCTAGATCGTTTGGTCATGCTGATGGCCGGTAAAAAAAGCATAAGGGATGTCATTCCTTTTCCCAAAACAGCCGGGGGGACATGTCTTTTAACAGGTGCACCGGCGCCAATTTTGCCTAAGCAATTAAAAGAGCTGCATATTTCCACTAGTTTAAGAAAGAATAAAAAAGAAAAGTCGGCAGCGCCCGATAGTTTTACAAAGAACACATAATTTGTCGAATTTTTCCCTTGCACAAAAACATTATTTATGCTATTATAATATTGCAAAAACTTAAACAGGACACCCTACTGTGTGCGAGTAAAGTCGCCAAAGTTTTGAGCTAACACTTATTATATGGGAGCCTAACTTTATGTGTGGCATAGATGCCCCCGGCCGGGGGACCTATAAAGCATATAAGAGGGCACCCACCTGCCGGGAGAGCAGTTCAAAACAGCGGCCGATACGTCACGGTGGGGTTGTTTTATTTTGGTTGCAGTTATTTGGGCAAATCTTTATTTTGTCATGCCAAGTGGCGGTAAATAAGATCTTGAAAGGTACCGTATTATATTTGTTGCTGTTAAGCTATGTGTCGAATTGCCATGAAGGCCTTTTTCCCGGGCGCCGGTGGTTGTCATCGTTGGCGCCGGAGTTTTAAACAACTTACGTCCTTATATCTTCTAAAAGAGTATGCTATAATAGACGTAGTTTTTTTTAGGGGAACAATAGATGTTGCGGGGGTGAAGGGTTGAGCATTCAGCAGACTTTGGAAAAAATACTGCGCAAGGTTAAAGAGGGCATGCATCCCAGTGATCTTGTGGACTTGGTGGAGGAGCTGACAGGTGAGCAAAAAATAGAACTCTTTGAACTTCTTTCGGATGAAAAGGCCGCTCTTATTATTCAAGAAATGGAAGATTTCGATCAAGTTTCTTTGCTGAAGCTGCTGACGGCGCATAGGGCCTCCGCTATTCTTAAGGAAATGGCTATCGATGATGCTGCAGATTTAGTGGGGGAGCTTCCACCGGAGGAGGCCAGGGAACTCCTCGCTCTCATCGAAGAAGAGGCAGAGGAAATCCGGGGTTTGTTGAAATATCCTGAAGATACCGCTGGCGGTATCATGACTACAGAATTTATTTCCCTGCCGGAATATATACCCGTTGAAGAGGCGATCATCCGTTTGCGCGAAGTTGCGCCCGATGCGGAGACCATTTACTATGTATACATTGTAGATTCCCGGGCACGGTTAAACGGTGTTCTTTCTTTGCGGGATCTAATTGCCGCGCAAGACGGAATTCCACTGAAAGAAATAATGTACCACAATGTTATCAGCGTTACTACTGATATGGACCAGGAGGATGTTGCCCGGATTGTGGCCCGTTATGATCTATTGGCTGTTCCGGTGGTCGATGAAAAATCGCGGCTTCTGGGGATTATAACCGTAGATGATATTCTTGATGTTATAGAAGCCGAAGCCACCGAGGACATTTATCGTTTGGCGGGCGCAGGTGAAATCGAAACCGTCGGTGTTACGGAGGCGCCCGCCATTGATTTGGCCCGCAAAAGATTGCCCTGGTTGTTAATTTGCCTTTTTGGTGGGCTTTTATCGGGCAGTGTTGTGGGAGCCTTTACAGTGACGCTGGAGACAATCGTTGTCCTGGCTGCTTTTATTCCGGTGATAATGGATATGGGTGGCAATGTTGCCACACAATCGTCTACGGTATTTGTTCGCGGCCTGGCCACCGGGGAGATCAAAGGCAGTGACACCCGAAGCTATCTTGGCCGTGAAATTAAAGTGGGTTTGCTAATGGGTTTATTTAACGGGGCTGTTATTGCGCTGGCCGCCTATCTGTGGAAGGGCTTGCCTATCCTGGGCCTGGTGGTGGGCATAGCCATGTTTTTTACGATTGTCGTTGCTGCGCTTATCGGAACCGTAGTGCCTATTATTTTTAATTATTATGGTATCGATCCGGCTCTTTCCGCCGGGCCTTTTGTAACGACGATCAAAGATGTAACCGGCCTACTGATCTATTTTTACACCGCGTCGATATTCTTAAAATTTTTAGTTTAGCTAATGTCGATACGGAACGAAAGCGGCACTATCCAGCATTGTATTACCGTCATCGCTGCCGTTGTTGGTTTTTCTTTTTGGGTGTTTTATTAAACCCTTGTCGGAGTTAATAAAAAAACTAGGTTTTATTTGAAACAGCAGCTAAAAATGCTGTTGTTTTTTTATGTTTTTTTAAACCTTCCCATTTTGAAAAAAATTTATACTCCTGAAGGTGCTAAATCTAAAAATTTAACGACAGTATTCTACTTTCTGTTTGGCACCCAATGTTACCATTTTATTTATAAATAGCGATAAAATTACAATAAAAGGAACGTTTTTACAGCGTACTACTCTTTCTTTTCTATAAATTTTTAATATTTTTTTTTAATTTTCAGCAGGAATTTTTGAAAGTGGGTAGAATATAACATCAAAGTGGTTTAATGTGGTGTGAAGTGGTTGATTGTTGGCAGGACTTTTCCTAAATGGGGTGCAGTCGTTGCTAATAGGTGAGTATTACCATACGCTTGACAAAAAAGGCCGGGCTATAGTGCCCTCCCGTTTGCGTGAAAAGCTAGGTGATAAATTTATTATAACCCGGGGACTTGACGGCTGTCTTTTTCTCTACCCCATGGAGGAGTGGGCTGCTTTGGAAGAAGGATTTAAAAATCTGTCTTTTACCAAATCGGAGGCAAGAGCCTTTATGAGGTTGCTTTTTTCCGGTGCTTCAGAAGTTGAGATAGATAAACAGGGACGGATTTTGATTCCTCAGTTGCTCCGTGAACAGGCACATTTCAAAAAAGATATTGTTTTTATAGGGGTATCAAGCAGGGCTGAGGTTTGGAGTAAGGAAAATTGGGAAGAATATCGCAGTAAAGCAGACCTTTCGTTTGAACAGGTTGCCGAAAATCTGATAGATCTTCAGCTTTAGATTTACATTGCAAGGAGTAGGAAAATGGCCCCTAGGCATGAAAAATATTATCATGCTCCGGTAATGCCGGAGGAGGTTCTGGAATGCCTGAAGCCCGCCCCGGGGAAAATCATGGTTGATGCGACCTTGGGAGGGGGAGGTCATTCTGAGGCTATTTTGGAACGACTGTTGCCCGGTGGGAAACTAATAGGCATTGATCAGGACGATGATGCTTTAAGGGCGGCACAGGCCCGGCTTAGCCGCTTTGGGGAAGCGTTTAAACCGGTTAAAGGTAACTTTAGGCATGTAGCCTCAATTATAAAAGAATTTGGGCTGAAAAATGTAGATGGTTTACTGTTTGATTTGGGGGTTTCATCTTACCAGTTGGATTCTCCGGGCAGAGGTTTTTCTTATCGCGGCGATGTTTTTCTGGATATGCGTATGGACCAAAGCCTGCCTCTTACTGCTGCAGATTTGTTGCGGGATTTGTCCAAGCGGCAGTTGACTGGTATCTTCAGGAAGTACGGAGAAGAAAAATGGGCTGCCCGTATTGCTTCTTTCATTGTTGAATACAGGCAAAAGAAGGAACCCATTTCACGCAGTAAACAGCTTGTACAAATAATCAAAAATTCTATTCCTGCAGCTGCCAGGCGAAGGGGAGGGCATCCGGCAAAACGAATATTTCAAGCTTTGCGTATTGCCGTAAACAGTGAACTTGAAAACTTGAAAAAAGGTTTAGAGCAGGGGATTGATATCCTACAGGCAAGGGGCAGGATTGTAGTTATTGCCTACCAATCCCTGGAAGATGTTTTAGTCAAAAAACAGTTCAGGGAAAGTTCACGGGGGTGCATTTGTCCCCCGGGGATACCAGTATGCAGGTGCAACAATGTTCCTGTTTTAAAAATATTAACGAGGAAGCCCCTTTATGCAGCCCCTAAGGAATTGTCAAAAAATCCTAGAGCCAAAAGCGCGCGCCTGAGAGCGGCGGAAAAGTTAGCATGATTTCCAAAGTTCTAAGCAGATTGGCAGGTGAATAAGTTGTTAGTAGCAAGGAAAAAGTCAAAAACGTTTCATCTTCCGAAACAAAGGCTGAAAGTCAACTCTGTTCCGAAGCCCGAAAGCCATGGTTTTCCCGTGACAAGGCCCAAAAAAGTTCATTTGCCACGTGAGAGCAAGCTACTTTGTGGATTGCTCCTGTGTCTGATTGCAATCAGTATTGGACTTATAAGCCAATATGGCCGGGTTCTTGCGGGAAATTATCAGTTAGAAAAAATGCGCAAGGAAATTGTGTCTTTGCAGGAAGAAAAAGAATTTCTAAGCATCGAGGTTAATCGTTTGAATTGCCTGGAACGGGTTGAATCTATTGCCCTTGATGAACTGGGTTTACAATATCCGGAACAAAAACAATGGCTGGTTCTATCTGTTAAAAGAGATTAATTTATCTTTTTGAAGGAAGTAAAAAATGGCGAAGGATACCGTTTCAAATTTGCGCATACGCAGGAGGCTTTTAGTTGTTTTTTTTCTGACGGTTGGGGTCATAGTTGCTCTTATTTTACGGCTTGGGTGGGTGCAGTTCGGCATGGCTGAGGAGCTGCAGCAGAAAGCATGGGAACAATGGAATCGCAGTATACCGACGCGTTCTTCGAGGGGTAATATTTATGACTGTAATGAACGGCTGCTGGCCGGAAGTGCTACGGTAGAAACAGTGGTAGCCGTTCCTCCCCAGATCGAAGATCCTGTTTTTACCGCCCGTGCGCTGGCTTCGGTTCTCAATATGGACGAAGAAAAAGTTTACGGGCTGATAACCCAGGATAAGGCGGCTGTGTATGTAAAAAGAAAAATTGAAGAAGAGATGGCAAAAGAGGTCAGGCTTTTAAATCTGCCCGGCATTACTTTTACCCACGAAACGAAACGTTTTTATCCTAATGGAAGTCTTTTGTCCCAACTTTTGGGTTTTGTGGGGATGGATCAAGGCTGGGCGGGGTTGGAGATATATTACGAGGAGTTGTTAAAAGGCCGGGATGGGCATATCGTTTTTCCAACGGATAACAAAGGCAGGGAAATCCCGGGTGTGCGCCGTTATATTCCCCCTAAGGAGGGAGCGGATCTTTATCTAACCATAGATGAAACGATCCAGTTCATCGTGGAAAGGGAACTTTCCAAGGCAATGATCGAATTTGATGCCGAAAGGGTTATGGCTTTGGCCGCAAACCCGCAAACCGGTGAAATTTTAGCGGTAGCTTCCAAGCCTGATTTTGATCCCAATGACTATAATAAGTATTCGAAGGAATATTGGCGGCTGTATCCTGTTACGGAAACATTTGAACCGGGTTCAACCTTTAAACTGGTCACCTTATGTGCAGCTATTGAGGAAAATCTTTATGATGAAAAGGAATATTTTTTCTGTTCCGGTTCTACTGTTATTTCCGGCCATACTATCAGGTGTTGGACTTCGGCTACCGGCGGGCATGGTTCTATTTCTTTTTTGGAAGTTGTTTTGGGTTCTTGCAATACGGCCTTTATAGAACTTGGCGAAAGGCTTGGCCCTGACAAGATGTACGAATACATACGTGCCTTCGGCTATGGTGCCAGGACGGGTTTGGATTATCCCGGAGAGGGTAAGGGTTTGATTTTTAGGCCCGAACAGATAGGCCCGCTGGAACTAGCTACTTGCTCTTTCGGCCAGGGGATATCTGTAACGCCTTTGCAGCAAGTCATGGCTGTTTCAGCCATTGCTAACGGTGGCTACCTGCTGAAACCTTATGTAATTAAAGAGATCCGGGATGCCGATGGGTCTGTTGTAGAAAAAAGATCTCCGGAGGTAATCAGACAAGTTATATCCAGCGATACAGCTGCACATGTTACTTCTATCATGGAAGGTGTTGTAAACGAGGGCAGTGGTATAAATGCTGCCATTACAGGCTACAGTGTTTGTGGAAAAACAGGCACGGCGCAAAAAGTTGGCCCGGATGGGGTGTATATACATGGTGAATACATTCTTTCCTTTATTGGCTTTGCGCCTGCCGAAGACCCGCAGGTAGTACTTTACATAGCGGCTGATGGCGTCAAAAGGGGAGCCCAATGGGGCTCGCAGGTCAGTGCACCTTTATTCAGGGCCATTATCAAAGACGTCCTATCCTATTTGGAAATCATGCCGGCTCAATCTCCGGAGAAGGGGGAAGTAAAATTGGTAGAGGTTCCTGATCTAAAGGGATTGACTATCGATGAAGCCGGAGCACTTTTGGATACCGATGGTTTGCTGCTAAAGCTGGTAGGGAAGGAAGGCGTTATTATAGATCAGACGCCCAAATCCGGTGCAAAGGTTCCCGTTCAGACCGGCATAATCGTATATTTGGAAGATCTATGGGATGCAGAAAATCCGGAATTTGTTTTTGCACCCGATTTAAGAGGCATGACTGTAAAAGAAGTAGGGGAAGTTTTGAGCAGGTTAAATCTGAAACTCAAGCCGGCCGGTTCCGGCGTGGTGGTCAAACAAGAACCGGCGGCAGGAACAAATATCCAGATGGGTTCCGTCATAAAAGTGCATTTTTCGTCTCCTCTGCAATGATTTCGTTCCATTTATTAAACCTAAGGAATTTTTTGGTTCTTTACATAAGGGTATTTGTAAGGGTATATAATATAGAGTAGACAAAAAGTGCCGGAAGAGAAGGGGATGGCTGTGGGATATGTGAAAGAACTTGATGAACTGTTAAAATTTTTGCCTGTTGCTAAAATAGAGGGGCCGACCCGCATTCCCATTAGGGGGTTGGCTTATCATTCCGAACGAATAGAGCCCGGGTTTATCTTTTTTTGCCTCAAAGGGAACAAAGCTGATGGCCATGAATTTATCCCCCAGGCTGTAGCCGCAGGGGCAAGTGCAGTATTTCTGGAGAAAGAACAAAATGTCCAGGGTGCTACAAAAATTCTTGTCCCTGATGTAAGAATTGCCATGGCTGCTGTTTCGGAATTATTCTTTGATTCGCCTTCGCAAAGGCTCAGAGTCATAGGTGTCACCGGCACGAATGGGAAAACGACCACAACCTATCTTTTAGAGGCTATTATGGCCGCACAAAACTATAAAACCGGACTTATGGGGACGATTAAATATAAAATCGGCAAAGAAGGCTTACCGGTGACGGCTACTACCCCCGAAGCGCCGGAGTTACAGAAATTATTGCGGGATATGGTCAATGAGGGAGTATATTATGCAATTTTAGAGGTTTCTTCGCATGCCATGGAGCTGAACAGGGTTTCCGGCTGTGATTTTGATATGGCCATACTTACCAATGTTACCAGCGATCATTTGGATTTTCATCGGACACCTGAAAGGTACCTTTCCGCCAAAGGAAAACTTTTTTCCCAATTGGGTGGAAGTTTCCGCAAAAATGCCGTTCCACGTTTTTCTGTTATAAATAAGGATGATGTCAGCTATGGATACTTCAAAAGGCAGTCAACCGTCCAATCTCTTTCTTATGGTATCAAAAGCCGGGCAGATGTAAGGGCAAAAGATATAGAAGTTACCGGAAGCGGGGTGAAATTCCGTTTGGTATCCCCATGGGGAGAGGATCATTTATCTCTTAACCTTATGGGGCATTTTAATATTTATAATGCGTTGGCTGCAGCTTCGGCCGCATTATTGGAGGGGATCCCGCTTACGGCTGTTAAAACTGCATTGGAAAGCGTAAAAGGCATACCGGGACGTTTCGAAAAAGTTGCTTTGGGGCAGGATTTTTTGGTAATTATTGATTATGCACATACCCCTGATGGTCTGGAAAATATTTTACAAACGGCACGGAGTTTTGCCCGGGGTAAAATAATCACTATTTTCGGCTGCGGAGGAGAAAGAGATAGATCCAAAAGATCCGTTATGGGAAAAATTGCGGGCAAATACAGCGACTATTGCATTTTGACCTCCGATAATCCCCGGGGAGAGGATCCTTTTCGTATTATTGATGAGGTCGAAATCGGGCTTCAGGAAACCAAAGTGCGAGGAGGCGGGTATACAGTCCAATCTGATCGCTACGAAGCTATTAAATTGGGTGTTGAGCTGGCCAGGAATGATGATATCGTAATCATCGCCGGCAAGGGGCATGAGAACCATCAAATTTTTGCCGATTATATTGTTCCCTTTAGCGATCGGGATGTAGCGGCAGAGCTAATTAGCCAAAGGCTTAATAAAAAGGTTTAAAGGGGAAAAATGCTTTTTTCTGTAGAAGAAGTTTTGAAGATTACCGGGGGAAATTTATGGCATGGGAAATTAAAGGGCTGTCTTCACGGGGCTATCATCGACTCCCGAAAAGCCAAAAAGGGGGAACTTTTTTTCCCTTTACCGGGTGAAAAAGAAAATGGACACAACTTTATTTGCGATGCCCTGGATAGAGGGGCCAATGGTTCACTTTTGGAGGCGGAACAACTGCATCGCTTCAAGAATTGCTCTTTCCCTCCCGGAAAATCAATAATTGTTGTTGAAAGCAGTCTTCGTTCCCTGCAAAAACTTGCTGCTTATCACCGTGATAAATTTTCCCTTCCGCTGACGGCTGTTACAGGAAGCAATGGCAAAACAACGACAAAGGATTTTGTTGCTTCCGTTCTGGCAACCCGATATAATGTACTCAAGACTGAGGGAAATTTGAACAACCACCTTGGTCTTCCTCTTATGCTTTTGCGTTTGCAGAAAGATCACCAGGCTGCTGTCTTGGAGATGGGGATGAATGCCTCCGGTGAGATAAGTCTGCTGACATCCTTAGCCAGCCCCAACCGGGGCATAATTACCAACATAGCAGATGCGCATCTGGGCCTTTTAGGAAACATAACCAATATTGCCAAGGCTAAAAAAGAACTCTTAACCAATATGAGTTCCCATGGAAAAATTTTTTTGAATGGAGACGATCCTTTTTTAAGAGAAATGGGCACGGAATTTACCGGCCGGACTTTTTATTATGGTTTTGCGGAAGGATTGGATCTGCAAGTTATAAATTCCTTTGTTGACGATACAGGGCATAGTTTCGTGGTTTTGCTACCCGACGGCAGCAATGAAAGTTTTTGGATTCCTTTGCCGGGCAAACATAATGTGTACAACGCTTTGGCCGCTGTAGCGGTAGGTTTGGATTTTGGTCTGGGTACCCAAATGATCAAAGAAGGATTGCGCAAAAGTACTTTTTCGGGGATGAGGATGGAAAGAACCGCTACAAAAAGTGGGTTTTGGGTCATAAACGATGCTTACAATGCTAACCCTACTTCTATGAAATTTTCTTTGCAATCCTTGGAAGAAATGGCCGGCAGCAATGTTAAAGTAGCAGTTTTAGGAGATATGTTTGAACTGGGATCTGCAGCCGAAGCTAAGCACTACGAACTGGGCAAAATTTTGGTAAATACAGGGGTTGATTATTTTGTCGGCGTTGGTAAACTGATAAACTATACGGCTGAAGGTGCCCAGGACGCAGGTTTGCCACCGGAGAGGATATTTCTTTCCGGCAAACATAAAGAAGCTATAAAATATCTGGATCTCCTTGATTTAAAAGGAGCTTATATTCTTGTAAAGGGGTCACGGGGTATGCACATGGAAGAAATCGTCGAAAAGCTGCTGGAAAAATACAACTAAACCTAAAGGAGAGGCTTATTGGTGACGTTACCGGTTTATACTGCAACATTCGTTGCATTTCTGATCAGCGTAATCATCTGCCCTATTTATATCATATATTCCCGCCGCCGGCGCTTTGGTCAACAAATAAGGTTAGACGGGCCCCGGGAACACCTGCATAAAGCCGGTACCCCGACAATGGGAGGCGTTGTTTTCTTGCTTTCTTTGCTAGTAACAACGATTTTTTTTGCGCCAAAAACCTTTATGCTCTTTTCAGCTTTTTTTATGGTTTACAGTAGTGCGATTTTGGGTTTCATAGATGATTACCAAAAAGTTATTCGCCGGCGTTCCTTGGGACTTAAAGCCAGGGAAAAGCTTCTGGGCCAGTTTATTTTCGCGTTGCTTTTTTATATTTTGCTTTATGTGCAAGGCCATTCCACCGTAGTGGATATACCTTTTACGACAGTGCAGATCGATTTTGGTTTGTTTTACCCTTTATTGATTTTTGTAATGATCATCGGTTTTTCCAATGCTGTAAATTTAACTGATGGCATCGACGGTCTTGCAGGGGGGACGGCTATTTTGGCGCTTCTTGCTTTTCTTTTCCTGGCTTCTTTGCAAGGATTGGAAGAGATCGTCTATTTTTGTGGAACGCTTATCGGTGCTTGTTTTGGCTTTCTAATCTATAATCTGCACCCGGCCCGGATTTTTATGGGGGATGTCGGCTCTTTATCCCTGGGTGCGGCGTTGGCCACGGTCGCTATTCTAACAAAAGCCGAATTTTCACTAATTATTATCGGTGGGGTCTTTGTACTGGAGACTCTTTCGGTAGTAATCCAAGTTATCTTTTT
>JAAZMP010000221.1 GCA_012798755.1 Bacillota bacterium | reverse complement strand
TGGTCCCTTTGTCTATGACTACTTCCTTGGGATAAATACTTCCATACATGACCCAGATACATAAGAATACAACACAGGATAAGAATATGTACCAAAGCTCATACCTATAAGCCAACGCAAAAACCAAACCGGCAGCCAAAGCCAACCAGACTATCAGTGATATGAAGGCCCCGGTAACAGCCGAGTGGTTTACCTTATAAATTGTCAACACCTACACCTCCATTTAATTATGGATATTTATTAATCAACAAAGTATTGCTCTATCCAAATTTTCTCATAATTGACACGGCAATACAAGTATATTATCCTTAGTAAAGAAATTGATGGAAAGGGGATGTTTACAATGGACACGCAGCCGTCCCGGCTTATGGCCATTTATCGGACGTTATACTCCCGCTACGGTGCCCAGCACTGGTGGCCGGGGGATACTCCCTTTGAAGTGATGGTGGGTACTATCCTGACCCAAAACACTTCATGGAATAATGTTGAAAAGGCCATGGTTAACCTAAAACCCTATCTTCAGCCCCAGGTGATCTACAATATGGAAGATAAAAAGCTGGCACAGCTTATAAGACCCAGCGGTTTTTTTAATATAAAAACAAAAAGACTAAAAAACTTTTTAAACTGGTTTAAAGGAAAGGATTTTTCCCTTGAGCCTTTGAAGACATTGGGCCCGTACGATATCCGCAAGGAGCTTTTAGGTATAAAAGGTATTGGCAGAGAAACGGCCGATTCCATCATATTATATGCACTGAACATCCCCATATTTGTGGTAGATGCCTACACAAAAAGGATGTTTAAACGTCTGGGTTTTTCACTGCCCAAAAGTTATGATGATATACAAAAATTCTTTCAGGACAACCTCCCTAAAAAAGTCCAATTGTATAACAAGTACCATGCCCTTATAGTAAGGCATTGCAAAGAATGCTGCAAAAAAAAGCCCCTGTGCGATACGTGCTGCTTAAAGGATGACTGTCAAAAAGAGGGGCTGCCATGATGCATACTGTTCCCAAATTATCCATCTACTTTCTTATTATCATATTCCTCTGGGGCCGAAGGGTGATATCGGTAACCACGGTGCCCTCCCTCTGGCTGAGCACGGTCTCTAATGCCTGGGCCACGCATTTTGCCGTTATATAGCTTTCGGGTATATCACCCTGCCTAAAGTCCAGGTTGTCATAAAAGGGCGTCTTTGTCATATCCGGGTGTATAGCCACCACCTTAACACCGGCTTTCCTGGTTTCCTCAAAAAGGCTGTTGGAAAAATGGGTCAAGGCTGCCTTGGTAGCACCGTAGGCACAACCATGGGCACACACCCTTTTACCGGTAATGGAGGAAATATTGATAATATAGCCGCGACTTTTTTTTATATCCCTGAGCAAAAGCTGGGTTAGTATAAGGGGCGCCTGTAGGTTCACCGCCACCATGGTACGTATCTTTTGGGCATTTAACTGCTCGTGGGGTCCGAAATACCCCACCCCGGCATTGTTCACCAGTACATGAATACACGACTCCCTTTTTCT
>JAAZMP010000078.1 GCA_012798755.1 Bacillota bacterium | reverse complement strand
GGGATGTTACGGGTGCACTGGGTTTGCACAGAGCACCTATGGTGCAATATTTACGTCCGGAAATTATGGGCTTCGTTCTAGGTTCTTTTGGGGCGGCCTACCTGTTCAAGGAATTTAGGCCGCGTCTCGGATCCGCGCCCATCGTTAGGTTTATGCTTGGTGTTTTTGCCATGATCGGTGCTCTCATATTTTTAGGCTGTCCGTGGCGGGCTGTGCTTCGCCTCGCCGGAGGCGACTGGAACGCTATTTTAGGTTTATTGGGGCTTGTTGTAGGTATCTGGATCGGTACGGGGTTTCTTAGGGCCGGGTATAATTTAGGAGCAACGCACAGGACATATACATCGGTGGGGTGGATTTTCCCGATAGTTATGGCCGGGTTTCTGCTGATAATGCTTTTTAATCCTAAAATTGCCGGGGAAGCGCAAAGCGGTATGCTATTTTACAGCGTAGAAGGTCCGGGTTCTATGCATGCACCTTTAATTATATCCCTGGTCATCGGTTTAGCCATCGGTTTTTTGGCACAGAAGAGCCGCTTTTGTACCATGGGTGCTCTCCGTGACTTAATTTTGTTCAAGCAGACCCATTTGTTCGCCGGGTTTGTTAGTTTGACCCTTGCTGCTTTTGTTACGAACTTGGTAATCAATCAATTTAATCCCGGTTTTGTAGGGCAACCCGTTGCCCATACTATGCATTTCTGGAATTTTGCCGGTATGGTGCTGGCCGGTCTTGCTTTTTCCCTTGCCGGCGGCTGCCCCGGGCGTCAACTATTTTTATCCGGCGAAGGTGACGGCGATGCGGCGGTGTTTGTAATCGGCATGATCGTAGGTGCGGCTTTCGCCCATAATTTTGGGCTGGCCAGTTCTGCCGATGGGGCTACCCCGGCAGGGATGACAGCCGTTGCTATTGGGCTGGCCGCCTGCCTATTGATCGGGTTTACTATGCGTGAAAAAATATAGGGTGTCATAGAATATTACAAGGAGGAATGAAAATATGAGTACCGTTGTTGATACCAGGGGTCTTTCTTGCCCTCAACCGGTTATAATGACTTTGAATGAAATGAAGAAAATAAATAAAGGCGATATGGTAATCAGGGTGGATACGGACACGGCCAAGGAAAATGTAAGCCGGGCTGCCCGGGCCCAAGGTTGGCAAGTAGCTGATATTCAACCGGAAGACGAAGGTTACAGGATTACGATCAGAAAGGAAGGCTAAGATGTTTAGAGCCCTCGGGAAAAAAAAAGCTAAACCCGATACAATCAATGAGGATAGGGGCATATTAGTATTTGAAAATACTACTGAAGTGATCAGGGCAGAAAGTATATTAAAAGCAGAAGGATGGAAGATAAAGGTGATGGGGCCGCCCCCGGAGATACGCAGCGGTTGTGATCTCGTGATAGAATTTCCGCTTATAGAGGAACTGTCGATTACCAGAAAGCTTTCAGAGATCAATATCAAACCGACACAGGTTGTTCCGATCAACAGCCCTTTGCTGGAGCCTGTCGATTTGCTCCTGGAAAAGGAATATGGCAAATATCTCATGGTCAGAGCCGCAAATATGAAAATCACTGTGGACAGGGCTACAAAAATGATTGTCAATGTTTCCGGGGGTGGTTGTCCCGATGTCCCGTACCTGGCAGGGGAAATGGTGAACCGGCATTTAAGCAATGCCCCGCAGCCGCGGGATATCGGTTACACCCTTTGTGCCTACGCCCTGCAGCTGGCCTATGACAGGGTGGTGGAACAATGTTCGGTATAGTTGGCACTGTCCCTGAGGATGAGTTCCCGCTTATTTCTGATGCGGTTGTCCTGGAAGACGATCAGATCATTTTTGGAAACAAACGTGTTGCTGTAAACCGGGGAACACCGGCGATGATCGCCGCGGCAATAAAAACACTGGAACACATGGATAGGCCAAATCCTTTTTGTTTTTTGGTCGGTGATATTGGCAGCGGGGAAGGATCTAAACGTCTTTACAAATATTTAGCGGATCATCTCCCCGATAGCTCTTTTAAAACTTTGGCCTTCCATTACTTCCAGCCCGACGTAGGGTTGTTTAAGAAAGTCGTGGCAGCAATCAATAAAATGCCGACCCGCCCAACCTTGGTTGCTGACGCGGGTTTCATGTACGTCGCCAAAATGGCAGGCGATGCGCCTTTTTTTGATTTATTTACACCGGATGCGGGTGAACTTGCCTACCTGGCCGATGAAAAAGCCCCGCATCCTTTCTATACCCGCGGGTTTATTTTGCACGAAGAAAATCTAATACCGGATCTTATCAAAAGGGCCTATAGGCATCATAATGCGGCATCCTACCTATTAGTAAAAGGAGTAGAAGACTTTATTGCCAGTAAAAAGGGCATCATTGAAACAGTTGATAACCCTTGTGAGGAGATCCTTGAACCGATTGGAGGTACCGGCGACACACTGACAGGAATAGTCTCTGCTTTGATCGCTTCGGGTATGGACATAGAATCTGCTTCTGTTAAGGCAGCCAGGGTCAATAGGTTGGCCGGTTTGAATGCAAAACCTACTCCGGCAACGCAAGTTTACGATATTATTAAGCAAATACCTGGCGCTCTCATAGAAATACTATGATACTATGGTGCTGGGCGAAGTGATCATATAAAGAAGGAAGGTTGGAGACAATATGGAAAACCGTTTCATGTTAACTAAAAATGCACGGGCTGCAGGTTGAGCTTCTAAAATAGGTCCGGGTGACCTAACGGAGGTTTTACAAGATCTGGTACTGAAAAAAGATCCGAACCTTCTCGTAGGGCTCGATGCCTCTGATGATGCCGGTGTATACAGGTTAACAGATGAAATTGCTTTGATTCAAACCCTGGATTTTTTTACTCCGATCGTAGATGATCCGTATGATTTTGGCAGGATCGCCGCGGCAAATGCTTTGAGCGATGTTTATGCTATGGGCGGCAAAGCCTTAACAGCAATGAATATAGTTTGTTTCCCTATCAATGATATGGATAACTCGGTATTGCGTTCGATCCTGCAGGGCGGACTGGAACTGATTCATAAAGCAGGGGCTGTAATGGTCGGGGGGCATAGCGTTGAAGATCCGGAATTAAAATACGGGCTTTCCGTGACAGGGGTTGTTCATCCGCAAAAGTTTCAGTCCAACGCCGGCGCAAGGCCGGGGGATCTTCTTATTCTCACAAAACCATTGGGGACAGGAATACTGGCGACTGCCCTAAAAGCGGGCCAGCTGGACGAAGATGTCACTAGACAGATCACCGAACTGATGGCTACATTAAATAAGGATGCCGCTGAAGCGATGGCGGAGGTTGAAGCAAACGCCTGTACAGATATTACCGGTTTTGGATTGTTGGGTCACAGTCTGGAAATGGCAAAGGCAAGCAAGGTAGGAATAAAGATCTTTGCCGAAAAAGTCCCGATCATTTCGGAAACCAAATCTTTTGCTTCCATGGGGTTGATTCCCGGGGGCAGCTATACGAATCAAAAATTTTGTGCAAACAACTTGGAAATAAGTGCCTCCGTGGATCGCTTATTTATCGATATTTTTTCTGATCCTCAGACATCGGGGGGCCTGCTTATATCTGTTCCTAAAAATACAGCGCCCTTCTTGGTGGAAAAACTGGAAGAGAGGGGTACCCCGGCAGCAAACATAATTGGTGAAGTTGTGGAAGAAAAACCGGGGATAATCCAGTGTTGCTAAAAGCCTTTTTCACAATTTCAGCCGGATGAGCATAATCCTGGAATGATGGGACGGGAAGACAGGCGATCTTGTTTTCTTTCTTCTGCCCGGAAAAAATTAGGCAGGAAATATCTACTCTCTGGCGAAGTATTAGGAGTGTTATTTAAAACATTATACCGAAAAAATTTGAAAAAGGAGTAGGGAAATGGGTTACACTGCATCAAGCGTTATGAACACT
>JAAZMP010000077.1 GCA_012798755.1 Bacillota bacterium | reverse complement strand
TCGTGGAAAATATCAACGACACAATCCTCATTCACGATTTTAAGGGCAGGATCACCGATCTTAATGACACTGCATACCGGATGTTTGGTTACAAGCGGGATGAACTTCTTGGTGCCGGCCTGGCAAAGCTCCGTGCTTCCGAAGAACAAATACATTCTCCCGAGCACTTGGTACAACTTCTGCAAGATGATAAGCTGCTTTTTGAAAAAACACTGATGCACAAAAACGGCACACCAATACCGGTTGAAATCAGTGCAAAGATTGTTTCCCGCGATGGCGACGGCCTTATTCAAGCCTTTATAAGAGATATTACGGAACGCAGGAAAGCCGAGCAACAAATTGCGGCCCATACATCCATATTAGAAGAACTTTATCAGAAACTTGACAAAGAAATAAACAAAGCCAAAAAAGTCCACGAACGCACATTTCCCAAGAGGTTGCCCGAAATAGATGGCGTTTCTTTTGCCGCCCATTACCAGCCTGCCGAAAGGCTGGGCGGTGACTTCTACGATATCGAACAAACCGGCAAAAAGGTGGTTATCTACCTTTCTGATGTAACCGGGCACGGTGTTGACGGTGCCATGTTGAGCGTTTTCGTAAAACACACGATCAAAGGTTTCCTTTCTTTTTCACCGGAAAGAGATATCCGGCCAGAAAAAATACTGCGTCACCTTTCCGATCAGTTTTTGCAGAAAAACCTCCCGCCGGAGTACTTCATCTGCATCTTTTTAGCTGTTTTGGACCTGGAAACCAGGGAGCTTGTCTATACTGCAGCCGGCTTTCAGGATGCCCCACTGGCAAAAATGGGAAATGGCAGGCAGCTGCAGCTCGTAAGCAGGGGCCTCTTCCTTTCCCCCGCCTTTTCAGATGAGCTGCTGAATTTGCAGGAAGAAAAAATCCGCCTTACCCCCGGCACAACCATTTTTTTCAATACCGATGGCCTGACCGAACACTGCGTAAAAGGCAACTACTACGGCCGGCGGCTCCCCGATGTTTTTTATAAAAACAGCCATCTCCCTCCCGAGCTGATAAAACAGGCCGTCTGTGAAGATTTTCGAAATTTTAATAATGGCACAATGCAGGGCCATGATGATATCACCTTTCTGATTTTGCAGCTAGACCCCGGCCCCAAAAAAACAAAACGCCTGGAACTAGCCAGCGATTTTGCGGAACTTGATCATTTACGTGAAACAGTTTCCGAAGTTTTAGGAGAAAACCGGGAAACAGATCTTTTCTCAGCATGCCTGCATGAACTTGTCTCCAATGCCATGGAACATGGCAATCGTTTTGATCGCGACAAAACGGTGTTCGTAGAACTGACAATTACAGACTGGTTTATCCAGGGAAGTGTAGAAGATCAAGGAAAGGGATTTGGCTGGCGGGAACAAATTCGCAAACCTTTGGAACTTGAAGGAATATCGGAACGTGGCCGCGGCATTGCCATGGCACGGATCTGCAGCAAGCACCTTTTTTATAACGACAAGGGCAACCGGGCAACTTTTATCATAAGGACTGAAGGAGGAAAAAATAACCATGCGTGTTGAACATCACGAACAATTTGGGAAGATCATCCCCCCGGAAAGGATTGATCTTAACAGCGTGGAAGAGTTTAAAGAGGCTCTCCGATTACTTTACGAACAAGGTTACAGTTCCATTTTGGTGGATTGTACAGACTTGGCCCTGATAGACAGCGCCGGGTTAGGCAGCCTGGTCATGTTCCAAAAAAAACTGAAAGAGCGGGGCGGAAAATTAAAAATGATCAATGTAAGCCATAGATATATCAAACACCTTTTCGAAATGTTCGAGCTAAACCGCATCATTGAAATAGAAATAATTTAAAGGAAAAGGTGTAAATAGGAAAAGTAAATGGAAATAAAAGAAATAGGTGCCCATACCGCTGTTATAAATCTGCCGGACACGGTTGATATTGAAAATTACCCGGTTTTAACCCAGTCCTTAAATACCCTTTATGAAAAAGGATTTACAGTGATCCAGCTGGATTTTACAAGCACAAAATACATACGCAAATCTTGCCTGGGAAAAATTATTATGTACCATAAAAAATTAAAAAAACGAGGCGGGAAGCTGACTATTATCAACGTCAAAAGCCCCACTGTGAGGCATCTTTTTGACATGCTGGAGCTATGCAAAATAATCAATATCGAAGAAACCGATGCCTAAAGCGCTCTCTGGATGTTCTTTAGCCACTTGCCCGGTGATCGATCTTCAATACAACAAAGGTGATATCGTCATCACCAAATGGACAACCTTTATTAAATTTCCTAAAATCTTCATTTACTGCACGGGCTATAGCTTCCGGAGGCAGATGGCAATTTTGGAAAAAAAGATTGGGTAGACGGTCTCCATAATAGGCTCCCTCTACCTCCTGTTCTACCAAGCCATCGGTATTAAAAAAAATGGTGGTGCCCGGCGTAAGCGCGATCCGCTTGACTGTAAAATCCATAAGTGCATCCGGCACGCAATTGGAGATGGGCAGTCCTTCGCTTATGAGCTGCAGCCGTTTCCCGCAGCTCATTTGGACCAAGGGAGATGTCTGAAACCCCGCGCCTGTATAGCTTAGCTCCATGGCCGGTAAATCTAATACGGCCAGGAAAATACAGATGAAATAATCTTCGGGATAGTTTTCCCGAAGATACTGCCGGCATAAATGGCGCAATATTCTTTCCGGATGAATCGCATCCGGTTTTAAACTTACGTAGCTGTTGATGGCCTCCTTAACAAACATGCTCAGCAGCGCCCCCTCCGGGCCATGTCCGGAAACATCGGACAGATAAAGAACAAGTTTAGGCCCGGCTTTGATAACATCGTAGAAATCACCCCCGAGACGTTGGGCAGGCTGGTAGTGGGCCGCCAGGGAACATCCTTTGAACGGAGGAATTTCCGGCAAAAGGGCTCTCTTATGCATTTCTTTTACTTTTTCCATCTTTTCCTCCAGCCGGTGATAGAGCTGTTCCAGCTTTTTTGTATAGGCTTTGGCTTTTTGTTCTGCCAGCACATGATCGTTTATGTCAATGATGTAATGAACATATAAGTCTTCCGTAAAAGGTGCCCATGTACCTTCATACCATCTGTTATTATATTTTACCCTGATATGCTGCTTTTGCCCGCTGGCCCAAAATCCGGGTGCCCGGCAAAATGGGCAGGGGTCATCCCGTTCTCCAATTGTTCTGAAACAATATCGCCCCGGAACCGCACCGCGTTTTTGGGCTGTTCTGTTGGAGGCAACGATCCTGCGGGTATGTTTTTCCAAAATCATAGCAAAACAATTGGGGATGTTGTCCAGAAGCGCCGTCATCAGGCAGAAGGCTTCTTTCTGCTTGTTTTCTTCCTTCTTGCGGCGGGAAATATCGCGAAAAATCGCACCACAATAACCATGCTCGTCCTTACAAATTTTTACTTCGTACCAACGGTTTAAAGCTGCGGAATAATGCCCAAGTATCAAAGGCTCTCCTGTTTCCGACAACCGGGCACCGGCACCAAGCCAGTCAAAACCAAATTGCACAAGTCCTGCCGGCATTTTCGTAATTACCTGGCCGATGCCAACTTCCTTTTTCTTAATTCCGGCCATCTCCTCAAAAACCGGATTTAAATCGTGAAAAATAAGATTTCGCGGCTGCCCCTTATCATCCCCGAGCAGCTGATAACAGACAAAAGCATCGCTTAATCTTTTCCGCAGCCGGGTGTATCTGCACTTTCCCATAATATGCCCTCCTCCAAAATGTTACCAATTAAAAAACAGCCGTTTTATTTTGTAATGCACACTATGGTCATAATTTAATAATTGACGATGCCCATGATCCTGGCAAAATGCAAAAACTCTGTTTCTTTTTGTATATTTAATTTTTCTTTGAGGTTTTCCCTATGCCTGTCTACAGTCTTGGGGCTAATCGACAATGTTTGGGCCATCTCACTTCTGGATTTACCTTCGGCTAAAAGTTGGATGATCTCTCTTTCCCGTGGTGTAAGTTTTTCTGCGAATCGGAAAGCATCTGAGGAGGGACCAATTTTTAAAAATTCTTCGATTAATACTTGCGATACAGAGGGACTAAGATATATTTCCCCTCTCTTTACGGCATCAAGTGCTAGTTTTAGTTCTTCAAAAGCAGATTTTTTTAGGACGTAGCCGTCGGCGCCTGCCTTTAAGGCCTGGTAAACGTAGATATCTTCAACATGCATGGATAGTATGATGATTTTTATTTTCGGGAAACGTTCCTTGATCTGCCGGGCCGCTTCGAGCCCATTAAGCCCGGGCATAGCTATATCCATAATAGTGATTGCCGGGGCCAGTTTTTCGACCAGGCGTAAAGCCTCCCGGCCATTTTCGGCTTCTCCGACTACTTTGGCAGCATCGTCACTTTCAATCAGTGAACGCAGCCCCTGGCGCACAATAGCATGATCATCAACAAGTAGAACACGCAATTTCTTCATTCCCTATTCGTTATATATTTAATCCCAGCGATTTTTTTTACAAAAGCAACCGCCGGTAACTTTTTTATGTAAGCGGTATTTTGATCGTTATGCAAGTGCCGGAACGAGGCTGGCTATCAATCTCAAAAACCCCGTTCAAAAGCTTGACCCTTTCCCGCATTCCCGTAATTCCCAGGCGACCCGAAGACCCATCCAGAACATCTTGGTCAAACCCCTTGCCGTTATCCTTTATACAGACATGTATACTGTCAGCTAAATATTTAAATGCAATTGTCACCCTTTCCGCCCCGGAATGACGGGCCACATTGGTTAGTGATTCTTGTATGCAGCGAAAAAGCGCGGTCTCAATATCGCCGGAAAATCTGATCGTTTCATCCGTGGCGGTTACTTTTGCTTCAATACCGGTCCTGCGGGCAAACCCCTGGGCCATATTTTGTACAGCGGCAACGAGCCCCATATAATCCAGGGCTGGAGGCCGTAACGATACAGCTTGTTTGCGGACAAGTTCCAATGTCGAATCAACGAGATTGACACTTTCCCGCAGCCTTTTTTGAAAGCCAAGATTTTTTTCCTTCAATTTCTTTTTTACCACCTGCAGATCTATCTTTACAGCAGTTAGGGCCTGACCAACTTCATCATGAAGCTCCCTGGAAAGACGGATTTTTTCTTCCTCCTGAGCTCTAAGAATCATGGAAGAAAAAGTTTTCAGCTGATCATAGCTGGATTTTAATTCTTGTTCGGCATGAATGCGTTCCGTTATATCCCTGGCAATACCCTCTATGATCTCTACCCTGCCTTTATTATAGATAGAGGTGCAATGCAGCTCTACCCAGATGACCCGGCCGTCTTTGCGTATAAACCTTAAAACTATGGGTTTGCTAAAAGCTGTTCCGCAGTTTATACAGCTTTTAAACATAGGATAATCGGCAGGATGTACCAGCCTTTTATCAAATGCCTCATCTGCATAGTATTCTTCAGGGGAGTAACCGCTGATAAAAAGGGAAGCCGGACTTACATAGACAAATTTTTTTACCGGGAAGATCTGCAGGCGAAAAATAATATCGCGCGCGTTTTCCGCCAAAAACCGGAATTGTTCCTCGTTTCTACGGATGGATTCCTTATCCTGTAAATGTTTAAGTGCATAAGCAAGGGGGCTGGAGATGGTTTCCAAAAAAGCAACCTTATCCGGGGAAACTGCCTTTTCCCTGCAGTCATAGAGGTGGATGAGCCCCAAGTCTTCGCCTGCTGCTTTCAGAGGCACCAATATCGTCGTTTCGTACCCGAGTTCTCTGCATTTTTCACAGTCGGGATCGCCATCTGAAAAAAACCCG
>JAAZMP010000076.1 GCA_012798755.1 Bacillota bacterium | reverse complement strand
ACTTTACTCCTCCTCCTAAAATGATTTTATACCCTGTTCTCCGACAATGTCGGAAATTAAATCCGGTATCTTTAAAAATTGAATCTTTTATCATTGTTGGATCAAATTGCGATATTGTTCGGCTACAGCGGCCCAGCAAAGTGCAGGCAAGTTACGGGTAACGACAGCTTGCATGAAAACTAATAACATGAAAGAGCAACGACTTTGTAACCTGACAATCTTATGCAAAGCTGAGCAGTTTCAAATTTTCTGTTATAGGAGCAGTAACATTTCTTCCAACCCAACTGTTAATCCAGCTTTATTCGGTGTGAACACTACCGAAGGCAACCTGTTGACCATACCATATCGTTCAGCAGTCGCTGCGTCAATAGTATTACCTGAAAAATAATTCCTTGGCACGAGCAATCGAGCAGCCGAGGAAAGTGCTGTGTACTCCACCATTGAAAATGGTTACCAAAACAATTATCTCTTTGTAATATCCTTCCGACGCTTGAAACTCTGATAAAACTTTTCTTATAGCTGAAACTTTTCAAAAAACTTGCACCAAACAACCATTTGTTTTTTTCAGATAATGGTTTTTGCACATGTTATGAAAGTTACGCGTGAACATGTAAATTTTTACATTATATAGAATAAGACTGTGTTTTAGCTACTGATTATATTAGCATACTTCCCATAATGGAACCATCTCTTAACAAGGCAAAGAAAGTTAACCACATATTAAATAATATCATACTATTTTAAACAATTCAAGTATTGATGTTGAACTGCTGAGCCCCCCCTTATATATCTTACACACCATACCTAAAAGCAAGTTAATAAGAAAAATGCATTAACATAACAGAACAAATCTTACCTTTTTTGTGAAATAATGTCCATAAAAAGTTTACTCCATAGATAGTAAATAACTGTAAAGAGGCTGCCCGCCATACTGTATTTCTACTTCAAGTTCGGGGAATTCTTCATGCAGGATCTCCGTTAATTTCCCAACTTGTTCAGTGCTGATATCCTGGCCATAAAATAAAGTAAGAATTTCTTCATCCCCTGTTAGCAAAAAACGTACAAGCTCTAAAACGGCATCGTTTACCGATTCAGTGCTTACAGCCAACCGACCATTACAAATTCCAATAAAATGATCCTTTTTGACAAAAATACCATCCACAACGGCATCGCGGGTGGCATAAGTTATCTCACCTGTTTTAACCTGTCGCGCCTGTTTGTTCATTTCAGAAAAGTTTTCCTTAAATGTCTTATTCCTATCCAGAGCCAATAATGCAGCCAATCCTTCAGGGATGCTTTTTGTATCTATAACCAATACTTCTTTTTCTACCAAATTGGAAGCCTGTTCGGCAGAAAGCTTAATATTGCGGTTGTTAGGCAAGACAATTATACTTTCAGCTTCCATACTCTCAATGGCATCCACAATTTCCTCTACGGAAGGATTCATGCTTTGCCCTCCGGAGACAATCTTATCTGCACCCAAACCGGTAAAAATAGAAACCAATCCGTCTCCGGTTAAAACCGTGACAATGCCAATAGAACCGGGAAGGGAAATTGTTTTGTGTAGAACTTTATCGGGATGGGATTTATCCTCCGGCATTTCTGGCTTTTCGTCTTCCAAGAAATGATAGCCCCATTGCGTTTCCTGGTATTGATCAAACATGTTATCGATCTTAATATCATGAATGCTGCCGTGAAGAAGACATATTTCCAGCACATTTCCCGGATGATCGGTATGTATATGCACCTTGATGAATTCCTTTTCGCCGGCCACTAGCAAGGAATCGCCCCACACCTCAAGATCCTCACGCATTTTTTGGACGGAAAGATCTTTACCTTTCAATAGCAGTTCGGTACAGTACGGATATTCACTGCTAAATTCTTCTACCGCTGTTATGCCTATATCTGTTTTGTCAGCAGGATCCAAACTAGCTGGATGGACTAAAGTTTCATTTAGATCTTTGTATACTACTGCTTGTTCTTCCCGTTCCCCAATTGTGCTCTTCAGCAAACTATGTAAACAGCCTTCCAGAAAAACAACCAGTCCCAGCCCCCCGGCATCGACAACACCGGCTTCCTTAAGCACCGGAAGAAGTTCCGGGGTCTGCTCCAAGGCCTTTCTGCCACTGTCAACCGCTATACGGAGCAAATCTATAAATGTTAGAGATGTCTGTACTGCCTGCCGACTTCCTTTGGCAATTTCCCTGGCAACTGTCAGTATAGTACCCTCTACCGGTTTGGAAACAGCATTATAAGCATAGACAATACCATATTGAAATGCTTTTCCAACCTCTGTAAGCCGGGCTTCATTTTTCCCGGAAAGGCCTCTTGCAACGCCTCTGAATAACTGCGAAAGGATAACCCCGGAATTGCCCCTGGCACCCATAAGGGCGCTTTGGGCCATGATTTTGGCTACTTCACCAATGGAGTCGGATTTATTTTCCTGAAGCTTTTTTGCCGCAGCGTTCATAGTTAGGCTCATGTTAGTGCCCGTATCACCATCAGGCACCGGAAACACATTTAAATCATTGATTGATTCTTTATGTAATTCAAAGTAATTACAGGCTTCAAGAATCATATGCCGCAAATCAGCGCCCCGGAGCAGAACTGCTTCTTTTTTGTCCATTGTCATCTGGCTTACACTCCAAATATTATATTTTTGCTGCTAAATATGCTGCATAAAAGCTAAACCGGCAACAGGCCCTACATGGGTGGCAATAACATTGCTTAATTCATAGATTTCAATTTTTGTATCCGGCAAACGTTCCAAAACGAGCTGCTTTAGCTTCCGAATATTTTCTGAAGAATCAGCATTTATAAGTGCTACCTGCAATTTTTCGGCATCAGCAAGCGGCAGTTCGCCCACAACTTTTTCGAGAGCTTTTTTCATAGTACGCACCTTATAAAGCAGCTCAACTTTGCCTTCCAGGAAATATAAAACCGGCTTTATTTGCAATATGGTCCCCAATAAAGCCTGTGCACCCCCAATACGGCCGCCTTTTTGCAAATATTCCAGGGTTTTAGGGATAAAAATAATCATGAGCGTGCTTTTTAACTTCTTTAGCATTTCCATTATTTCTTTTCTTGTTTTACCTTGCTCTATAGCTTGAGCCGCGGCAATTACGAGCATGGAAAGCCCTGCTGAAGTTGAGTATGAGTCAAAAACAGAAATACGGGTTTCATCTACCATTTTGGCCGCAGTACGGGCACTTTCGACCGTTCCGCTTATTCCGGAAGAAATATGAATACTTATAACTTCATTGCCCCCTTTTATTATTTTTTCAAACACTTTCACAAAGTCTCCCGGCGCAGGCTGCGAAGTAGAAGGTATCTCCTTGTGCTTTTTTATTTTTTCAAAAAATGCAGCATTATCTATTGTACCGTCAAAAAAAGTTTCATTTTTAAAATTCACCGAAAGCGGTACAATTTCTATTCCATATTTATTTATAACTTCCTTTCTCATAAAGCTGGTCGAATCGGTAACGATTTTAATTTTAGGCATTGGTTTTCCTCCCCAAAATCTTATAAGTATATGACCAGTCTCTCTTTCGCTTCGTCAATGTGAAATTCCTTCTTAATAAGGCAAGATAAAAGTAATTTCCTCTCCCAAGAATATCCAAGCCTTGCCCAGCTCTTGAAAGAGGAAATCATGTTTACATCATACCGACAAGTGTTGATGCTGTTAATATTTAGCAAATTGTGTCAAAAAGAGAGCGATTTGCGGAAAAATCACTACAAGGGCGGTAGTCACTAGGATACTGGCCAAAAATGGAAAAATCCCTTTAAAAATATTTTCCAAAGGTGTCTCCGGACTGATAGATTTGATCACGTACACATTTACCCCTACCGGCGGTGTGATTACTCCTAAAATACCCATCAAAACAATAATCACCCCAAACCAGATCGGATCATACCCCAGGCGGATAACTACCGGGTAAAGGACAGGAACAAGCAAAGTGATAAGGGGCATAACATCCATGAAACAGCCCCCCACTGCAAATATTATTATAACAACGGCCATGATAGCGCTGGAATGTAAAGGCAAGCCTCCAACCCAGTCGGCAATGATGAAAGGTATAGTTGTCACAGCCATGAAACGTCCAAAAATTGTTGCCCCGGCGATAAGGCAGATAATCATTGTTGCAGTCCGTAGCCCATCCTTGGTAAAATCAATGAATTTGCCCCAGGTAACCTGACGTCTTAGCAAGCCGATCACCAGGGCACCTGCCGCACCTATGCCGCCCGCCTCTACAGGACTGAACCAGCCCAAAAAGAGCCCGCCGATAACAAGAAAGAAAAGTGCCAGGGCTTCAATTGTTGTAGAAAGCGCCTTGAGTTTTTCGCGCCAGCCAATGGATTCCCCCGGCGGCCCCATTTCCGGACGAAGACGACAGATCAAGTAAACAGTTAAAGAAAAAAAGGCAGTAAGGATCAACCCGGGTATAACGCCGGATACAAAAAGCTTACCAATGGACTGTTCAGTTAGATACCCATATACAATAAATACCGTGCTCGGCGGAATAAGAATACCAAGCCCCCCGCCGGAGGCTACTGTACCTGTAGCCAGGGTGTCATTGTAGCCGTATCTTCTCATTTCGGGCAAGACAATTCGCCCCATGGTAGCCGCCGTTGCGGAGGTAGAGCCGCAAATGGCAGCAAAGCCGGCACACCCTAGCACCGTAGCTATTCCCAATCCGCCACGCATATCGCCTACCAGCTTATAGGCCGCCTTGTAAAGCCTGTCTCCGATACCCGACACGAAGGCAAAAGAACCCATGAGTACAAACATCGTAATCGCGCTTAGCGAGTAAGAATAAAACTGTCCTAAAAAATCTCTGGCCAGAATACTGGCCCCGGTTGACCACGACACGATATAGCCAAACCCTATCAAACCAGCAAATGCCATCGCAAAAGCAATGGGCATTCTGAGAAAAAAAAGAATTAGAAGTAGAACGATCCCGGCAAGGCCGCTTTCAACTGGACCCATTTTTGGCACTCCTTTCAGCAAAGTAATTCAGTATTTCGTTTATATAGTACAGCGAAGCTACAACAGCGCCCAGTGCGATGATAAAGGCAAAAGGATAAAAAGGAATGTAAGCCGATGAGCTTATTTCTCCTGCCTTTTTAAGCGATATACTATAAGCACAGCTCTGCCAGGCCAGTAAAACAAAAAAAACAAACCCTAATAAAGAAACAAAAAGGTGAATATGCTTCTGTACCTGTTTTGACATCCAGGAAACGAAAAGTTCAATGTCAATATGTCTCCCAAAAAACAAACCCACCGTGATTGTGCAAGAAATTGCAATCACTTGACCGAAGCCTACCATTTCCATACCACCCCGCAGGGGGCTTAAAAAAACCTTGGCCCCAATGACGTCGACAACAGTTATAATCATCATTGAAAGCACTCCAACAACCCCAACCCATTCTAAAATCTCTGATATATTTTTAATCAGTTGCCCAAATTCCCTGGATTTCAAATTGCAAGACCTCCTTTTAATATAAATTCCTTCTACAAAAAGCTTGTATTTGACAAAAGGAGTGCGGAAAACTGAAGCTGCCGGCTATTCCTCCACCGCGTTATTCCCAAAAATAACCGGCAGCCCTATCATAAATGAAAAAGGAGTCATTGTTGATCCGAAAACTAATCAAACTCACAAAGGACTTCTTCGGATCCCGTCGGAGACTTGATCCCCAGTTCTATCTGTTTTTCCGACCAGTATTCAATTCGTTCTCCAATAAAACTAATCCAGCTTCTGATCTCTTCCTCGGGGTGACCGGCAGCAACCATGCCTTCAACAAAATCTTCTATTACTTCACCAGCCAACGCCTGCCAGCGATCAAGTTCGCTCGAAGGAATTTCAATAATATCATAGCCAGACTCAATAGCATATTCTTTACCTTCAATATCAATCCGGTTCCACATTTGGGCCAACTTTTCAACATATTCATTCTCCACATATTGGGTAATTATCTCCTGGATATCATCAGGCAGCTGATCCCAAGCAGTTTTATTCATAACAATATAGAATGTATATACTTGACCCAGGGGCCAGACTTCAGTTACATAGTTAGTAACTTCGCCATAACGGAAAGTCTTTGTGGTTTCATAGGGAACAAGCAGTCCACTTATTACCCCTTTGGCTAAGCTGTCGTAAGCCTCCGGCATGGCTATCGGCCGTGCCGTTCCGCCCAAAGCCTCAACCAGCTTTCCTATGTACCCTGTACCCCGCAATATAAGTCCCCGCATATCCTCCGGCTTTTTTACCGGAACCGAAACGGTAAGAATATTGTTCGGCGGAGAAGTGGTCAGGGTAATCATATGGGTATCCTTCCATTCTTCGGGAGCAAATTCCTTAAAAAAATCAGGTGCAACATGGCTTCCTACCCACGCATTAGGGAATCCGTGAGGAAGATCCAGCACCTCTGTAACTTGAAACCTGCCAAAGGTATAGCCCAGGTTTGAAAAACCTATATCGGCAATCCCTTGCGCAACACCATCGTACATCTTGTCTGCAGTAAGCAGCATACCTCCCGGATAGTATTCTATCTCCACCCTACCATCAGTTAGTCTCATTATATCTTCGGCAAATTCTTGGCCAATTTTTCCCGGGCCGCTTTCCCCGGCAAAATAGTTCGCAAACCTTAATTTAATTTGATCATCGGTTATATTAGTTAAATTATCCGTATCTGTACCTGTTACAGGGGATTCAGGTTGTGAAGCACAACCACTTAAAAAAGTCACTATCAATCCAATTATCAAAATACTTTTCCAAAGGTTTCTTTTCATAAAAGTTTGCCTCCTGACATATATCTTGGTTGTTTAGGTTATAAAATTAATGGTGGGTAAAAATTATTAATTTTAACAATGCTTGTTCTCTTAAATCCCCCCTTACTGTTAAATATTTATTACTATCCACCTCCTTATTTAAAAATTCTAAATATATTTTTTATTTACGCTTGATATGTTTAAATATTTGTAAAGCTGCAGTTCACCAACCGTTTGTTTTATTAAAAATATTCTCATTTAATGTTTCACATTTTTTTTAGTTTGCCATGCTCTCTATTTTACAAAGACATTATCCCATAACTAATCAAACTTGTCAAGCAATTTACGCAAGTTCAAATAGCTTGCATAGGCTGTCTTGCATGTAAAGTTAAAAGAGGTTAAATTGCAAAATAATTAAATAAAAACGCCGTTATAAAATTTAAAGCAGCGTCTGCAGCAAAATTTTTTAAAAATTTTACGTATACATATTATAAGTTATTTGCTTTTTCCGCAGCGTACAAAGCAGCACCCAGGGCACTTACCAAATCGGGGTTGTCCGGGAGCAAAATTTTGGTTCCCAGGTTATTTTCCAACGCCTGGATAAAACCGGGATTTTTGGCCAAGCCGCCGATCGCAGCCACTTCTCTTTGTAATCCGGCACGGCGAGCCATAGCAGAAATTCGATCTGCTAACGCCTCATGAATAGAATTGGAAATGTCTGCCTTAGGTGTCTGTGCATGGATTAAAGAAATCACCTCGGACTCCGCAAATACTACACACTGTGCATTTATAGGCACTGATTTGTTCGCTTTAAGCGCCAGCGTTCCCATTTCTTCAAGAGGAACTTCTAGCGTTTGGGATATAGTTTCTATAAAAGAACCCGCACCGGCCGCACATTTTTCGTTAAGAGCAAATTCAATAACATTGCCAGCTTCATCCATTGTTAAAGCCCTTCCTTCTTCAGAACCAACATCAATAACTGTACGCGCTTTGGGAAATAATTTAATTGTTCCCTTGGCCGCAGCTCTTACCTCTGTAATAGTACCACCTGCAAAGGTAACATCTGCTTTGCCGGCTCCAGTGGCTATAGCAAGATAAATATCGGTTTTTTCCAAATTCGCTGTACTTAAGGCTTGCTCAAGAGCTTTTTCTATTGCTTGTTTCTGATTAAAACCGCTTAAAACACGGCCGCAGCCCGCTATTTCACCATCTTTCAAAAGTACAACTTTGGTAAATTTGTTGCCGACATCAAAACCGGCTGTTATCATCCCAGCCGACACCCCCATTTCCATATTTTTCAAACATTATATAAATGTTTACCCCATTAATACATTACTTTACTTTATGCTTTTCGATATTTTGAACTATGTAGCTAAAAATTAAAAAATTCCCGTAACCAACCGTAGGATCTTTTACTCTGACAGGCCAGTAAGCTAATTGCCCGGCCTGTCAGAGTTCAGATACGCTTTTTCATCCTGCGACAAATAAAAACTATATCGAATAGGATTTTGTGTTGTGACGAGAATGTTATAACAATGATGTATGTTGTATTAGAAATAAATGTAGTTTCAGAAACTACTAGAAATCAGGTGTCAAGACTACTCTTTTCATTAGTTTGCCGGAATGTGAATCTTTAAATGCCTGTTCAATCTGGCTCATAGGACGCAGTTCCACTAAAGGTTCGACTTTGATTTTTCCATCCAGAACCATTTTTAAAACTTCAGGATAATATTCAGGCAGACAGCCCCATGTACCTATGATTTCGGCATCAAAAGCCATTAAGCGGGAAAACATATATTCTACAGTATGCATCCCGTATCCGACAACAAGCATTTTGCCAACAAATGATACCATCTGCAAGGCAATTTCTTGACCTATTTTGGTGCCGGTGCATTCAAAAATTTTCCATCCGTAACCTGGTAGGCCTTTTTCTTTACAATAGGCTCTGTATTCATTCCTGATATCTTTAACACTTTTATCCAGGGTGCTAAAAGCATGAGTAGCACCTAAACTCAGAGAGCGTTCCAGTTTTTCCTTATTCCTGGCGATAGCAATTACTTCCTTAGCTCCCATTGCTTCTGCAATCTGGGTCATGTATACCCCGAGCCCTCCGGTAGCTCCTATAATTACTACATGATCCCCTTCTGACAGATCTGCACGTTTAGCTGCCTGATAAGGAGATGTTATAGCATCAGCCACCACGGCAAAATGCTCAAGCGGCATTCCTTTACGATCTTCGATCACGCACAAATCTTCAGACGGTACCGGGATATGGCTGGAAAAACCACCATAAATGCCCATACTATTGCCAGGCATTTTCTGCTGTAGACAACGGTTACCCCTGCCTGAGGCGCAAATATCACAATTGTTGCAAGGCATTACAGCGGGAATTATTACCTCTTTTCCTATGAACTTATCGTCACCGGCTATCACCCGTCCACTGATTTCATGACCAAGTGTAAGCGGTGGTTTACTTACCGTAGGAACTCCATCATAGAAATACCCAACATCGGTATGACACACCCCACAGCCTGCTACTTCTACCAGCACTTCACCCGGTTTCAGTTCCGGCACATCAATACTGGTACGCTCAAGTTTTCCAGGTTCAACCATTTGCCATGTTTGAATTTTTTCCGGTAAAGTCATACGAGCAAACCTCCTTGTATGATTAGATTATTAGAACTTTTTACCCTTAAGAAATAGCCTTAAGGGGTATAGAGTCAATACCTTTATTACTTCTGTTACTTCCCTTTCCACACAGGACGACGTTTATCCATAAAAGCCTGCAATCCCTCTATAGCATCTTCAGTTTTCATAAGTTCGTTTAGGTAGATTGCGTCTATGTCTTTTAGACCTTCCATAAAACCTTTGCCCAAACCGGCCCGGGCCGCTTTCTTGGTAAGTTCCAGAACTACAGAACTCTGAACAGTAAATTTCTTCAGAAATTCTTTTGTGCCAGCGGCAAAATCTTCAGCAGGCAGGACTTTATTTACCAAACCCATTTGTTCAGCGCGTTTAGCATCGAATACTTCACCGCTTAATACAATTTCCATGGCTCTTGGCCAGGAAACCAAACGCGGTAAAATATAACAAGCAACCGGTGGTAAAACTCCAACATTTATTTCCGGCTGTCCCAATTTGGCTTTTTCCGAGGCCACTACCATGTCACAGGCAATGACTACTTCATAGCCGCCTCCCAACGCAGCGCCGTTTACTGCCGCAACAAGAGGCTTTTCCATTAAATACATTGCCTCAAAAAGGCGATCAAAAACATCGATCATCTGATCTATCTTATCCGGAGTATGATCAGCAACGTCAACACCGGCAGAAAAGGCCTTTCCTTCGGCATCAATTAATACCAAAGTGCCTTGCTCTTGTCGTGCCCATTTAAGAGCCTTGATCATTTCCTCCATCATAGGGATGGTCAGAACATTCAGAGGAGGGCGGTTCAGGGTAATACTGATCAGTCCATCCTCATTCTTCGTTTTTAAAAATTCATAGGACAAGGTTTTATCCCCCCATCATTTCTTGGTTGCCCCAAAAAATATTGAGGCATCCGTAATAAGGCCGGTATTTACCCTACTTCTAATTAGTTACAATATGAGGCAGGAAAATACCGGCCGTTATTGTAATTAAAAAACTGTTTGCTGATTTATAATACAGTTTACTATATATTTTTGTTATCCGACTATGACCAAACCCATGTCACCAAAACAAATTTCCTGATTTAACCTTCTTTAGTCCACTATCTACTACTAATTTTTCTTAGGTCTAAAGTGTTTGCTACGTCTTCCTAAAACACCTCCTCCCTAGAAAGAAGAAGCTGATTCAATACGGCATAAGATTGCCTTGAAATCGGGATATCCGGTAATCGGTTCCCTGGTTTCAACATTTGTAATCAAGTTCACGTTTGCCCTGCCCCAGCCATGAGGGACGGATACTACGCCGGTCATCATAGCCTCATTGGCCTTAAGCCGCATTTTAACAGTACCTTTTTGTGTGCTAATATTCACCATTTCCCCGTCGATCAGCCCATACCGCTCAGCGGTAGCGGGATGCATTTCAGCAAGGGGTTCCGGGTTTAGGGCACGAAGCGCCGGGATATTACGTTGTTGAGAATGAGCATATTCCACTTGCCTGGCCCCGCTGATAAGAATTAAAGGATATTCTTTAAAAAGTTCAGGCGTACTTATCGGGCTTTGTGCCGGTTCCACATATCCGGGCAAAGGATCATAGCCGTGTTCCGCTAAAGTATCTGAATAAATTTCTATTTTTTTGCTTGGAGTAGAAAATTCTCTTTTCTTATACCGATAATATTGTTTTTCACCAAAGAAAATTCCCAGTTCCTCCTTGAGTTCATCCCTGAAACCGCTTGGTTCCAATAAATGATCAAATATTTCTTCTTCAGTTGACCAGGGGAAATATTCCCCAAGCCCCATGCGTTTGGCCAGTTCCGACCAAATCCACCAGTCAGGCCTGCTCTCGCCTATGGGTTCGATAACCTTTTTGCGAAGCATGGCGTATGGTTCACAATCTACCACGCCATAGACATAACCAAGGCTGTCTTTTTCGAGAAAAGTACAGGCCGGAAGCAACACATCGGATAGTTCGGCTGTCTCATTGATAAACGGGTCAATAGAAACCCTGAAATCCAAAGCCTCAAAGGCTTGTCTATAAAGAGTTGAATCCGGATAGGTAACCAAGGGATTAGCTGCCGTTACAATGCTGGCTTTCAGGGGATAGGGATCTTCCTCCAGTACGGCCTTGGGAAATAAGGTAGCTATACCATAAGGTGAGACGCGGCCCCAAACTGAGTGGAAGATAGGATATTCATCGGCGCCTATAGGCTTTTTTTCCGTGGGGAGACGCAAATCCGACATGCGAATAAACGGTATACTCACCCAGGTTCCAGGCTTGTCAATATTGCCCGTTACTATTTGCAACAAAGATAAAAGCCTGGAATTCTGGAAACCATTTTGGTGTTGATCGAGCGTATTTATGCCCTGCAGTATGCAAGAGGCATTAGATTGGGCAAAAATCCTGGCCACGATTTTGATGTCCTCTGCCGGCACCCCGGTAATACCTGCCGCCCACTCAGGGGTATATTTTTGAACATGATCTTTTAGTTCAGGAAAACCTACAGAATATTCTTCCACAAATTCTTTATCATAGCGATCTTCATTAATGATTACATGTAACATGGCTAAAGCAAGCGCTGCATCAGTTCCTGGACGAATTTGCAAATGCATTCCTTTTTCGGCAAGCGGAATTCTTTTCGGATCGATTATAATAAGTTCGATCTTTTCATTAGCCATTTTTTCGCGAATAAGATCTGCCAACATTTTTCTTGAACCGTCAGGGTTATGGCCCCAAAGAACAATACATTCAGCTTTTCTGTAATCCTCTCCGAGATAGCGACCAAATGTCATTTGACGGGCAAGAATGCGCATACGATAGCAAATATTTTCAACAGAAAGAAGATTGGGGGTATCAAAAGCACTTTTGAAACGCTGTGCAAAAGCTGCAACCTCAATGTTTTCTACGCCAACCGAACCACAAAAGATAGCCAGAGCCTTCGAACCATACTTTTCTTTAACTTTGGTTAGGTTTTCAGCACAGATGTCAAAAGCCTGATCCCAGGTTATTTTTTCCAAGCCACCATTTTTCCGGCGATAGGGATGCAGTAGGCGGCTGTCAGAATAAACATATGCGGGAAGGGTTTCGCCTCTGGGGCAAATATATCCTTTACTAACCGGATGCTCGTCCAAACCTTCCACTTTTACTAATTCACCATTCTCAACATGGGCTTTAATCCCGCAATCCCATACGCACAGCATACAACTGCTGTTTTTGACAGTCTTAACAGTCATAAATTAAACCTCCTAAAGTTTAAACTATAGATTGGGGTTGGATATCCAGTACCCTGTTTTTTTAGCCCCCATTTTCTATTTTGTGACTCCTCCTAAACCTTCTTGGCCCCAGCAGTATTTTTTTATAAGACAAACGTAGTTAAGAAGATCTTTTAATGTAAAACAAAGTGGTGCAACCTCCACCCCCTTCCCGTTGGTAGCATTTGAATTGTTCATATTGTTTTAACACTAAAAAAGGAGCGTTGGATATGTTTGGTGTAGGGCCATGAAAGGCAATGCACTTATTATGTGATATAGATATTTTTTATACTGCGGAATATTATAAACCAAAGATTTTTGGCTTATTTTTTTAATTGTTATGACATAATTGTTTTTTTATTATGTAGCACCTACCTCCCAAACGTTTGATTGAGATTAAAATTATATTTGTCAATACTATATCATAAACGAGGAATAATTGCCACTTTATTTTTTTGTTGAGCCATTTGCTTTGTACCCTTTTTTTAAAAAAATAAGCAGATTTACAACATGATAAAAAGCCCATTTTAAAAAGATCACGGCTCCATACCCCTAGAATTTTAGGTTTTCCTTTCGTTTGTTCGTTT
>JAAZMP010000075.1 GCA_012798755.1 Bacillota bacterium | reverse complement strand
TGAAGTCTGCCATTTCACTCTTAAAATCTGCCATTTCATCTTTGAAGTCGTTCATTTCATCACGCAGGTCAATAATAGCATTATTCACTTTAGTAAAACCTCTGTCCGTATGCCTAATGAAGTCCTGCAGTGTAGTTTCCAGCGTGCTTACTCTTTCCTTCAATTCTTGGGACATTCGGCTGTCTCTCCTTCCTCCACTTTTTTCTTTAGGGTAAAAACTGTTCCTTGTGGCATCTTATAAAACATCCTTATTAGATTGCGCAAAAAGTGTCGCTTAACTTCTCCTTTTTATTATAACATAAAGAGCACAGCTCGTTGGAAAAATATTAAGCAAGCCGTTTTTCAATTATTTGGGTACTATGAATGGTTGCTTTTATACTCAAGCCCGGGACAATTAAAGCTTGACTCTTTTTTTGGGAAGCGCTATACTTAGAAAAGTATAGCGCTTCTGACATCAGGAGGGAAAATGAAAAGATCTTTAAAATATTCCAAGCTATCGAAGATTGCCTTTATTTTTCTTGCAGTAGCCTTGATCGGAACAGCCGGATGTGCTGGTTTAAGCGGCGGGGAGGAGGAAGAAGAAGATGGACAAGTTCTTTTTGCCTATGTGGGAGCCAATCTGAAAGATCCGGTAAGCGACCTGGCCGAAGCCTATGAAGATGAAACCGGGATCAAGGTAGAACTAACCTTTCAAAATGCCGGCGCCCTGTTAAGCCAAATTGAAACAATGAAAAAAGGCGATATCTACATACCTGGTGGGACAACCTTTGCCAACAAGGCCCAGGAAAAAGGCCACGTGGAAAAAATTGCCGGCCCCATAGCCTACCATACACCAGTGATCATCGTCCCAGGAGATAACCCAGCCGGCATAACCTCGGTTTTAGATTTGGCCAATGTAGGGGTAAAGCTGGTGATTCCCGATCAAGAGTCCACCACCATAGGGAAGACCGCCTGCAAAATATTTGATAATACGGGTCTTAGGAAAGAGATCGAAAAGAATATCATCACCACTTTAGAATCACCGGCAAAGGTGCTGGCCGTAATCGGCATGGGTGAAGGCAACGCAGGCCTTGTCGAATACAGCAATGCTTTTAACAATGATGAAGGGCTGAAGATCGTTGAGATCGAACCGGCGTTTAACGAGGTTGACAAGATCCCCATCGTTTCTTTAACCTATTCCAAAAATAAGGCATTGGCTGAGGACTTTATGGAGTATGTACAACAAAATGGACCAACGGTATTCGAAACCTATGGATTCAAAACAACCGAAAAGTAGGATAAATATATTAAAAAAAGGACCCCTATTCACCTTTTTCTGGGCGATCATGTTTTTTATTATTATCTTTTATCTGTTATTAATCTACAGTCTTATCTCTTATAGCGATCTGGAAACGCTTTTGAATGTGTTTCGCGATCCGGAATTTTATTTTGCCATTAAGTTCACCTTGCAAACCTCCACGTTGGCGATAGCGTTGGCAACGATTGTGGCTCTACCCTGCGGCTTTTTACTTTCCCGTTACCGGTTTAAAGGCCGTGCTTTTTTTGATACCTTGTTTGATATACCGATTATCTTGCCCCCGCTGGTTAGCGGGATTGCGCTACTAATTTTTTTTGGGCCTTTTTTAGGCAATCAGTTGGCCCGGTTTGGTATAAATGCGGTTTTTACGCCTTTGGGAGTGGTTATCGCGCAGTGGTTTATTGCCACACCCTTTGCGATAAAAACCTTTAAGCACACCTTTGCTTCCTTGGATCGTCGCATGGAAAAAGTAGCACGAACTTTAGGTTTTACACCGGCCATGGTCTTCTACAGGGTCACTCTGCCGCTAGCAAAAAATGGCATTATCGGCGGGATCATCATGGCCTGGGCACGGGCACTGGGGGAATTTGGGGCAACGGCCATGCTGGCCGGTATTACCCGTATGAAAACAGAAACGCTTTCAGTAGCGGTATTTCTAAATATGTCCATCGGTGATATGAAATTTGCCCTCTCCACTGCTTTAGTGATGTTGCTGATCGCCCTGTTTTTGCTGGTAATTGTAAAATTATTTTTATCCGATGGGGTACAGACATGAAAAAAACATCTCTAATAGTCCGCAACATTCATGTACAAGCTGGGAATTTTATGTTGACCAATATTTCCTTCGCAATGAAGGAAAACGACTACCTGGTAATTCTTGGCCCTACCGGTTGTGGGAAAACCGTGTTATTGGAGACCCTTGTAGGGTTGCGGGCAGTTACCGCTGGCCATATTCGCCTAAATGGGAAAGAGATCACTGCTTTACCACCCGAACAACGCCGCTTCGGTTTTGCCTATCAAGACAGCCTCCTCTACCCCTTCATGAACGTCCGCGACAATTGCCTATTCGGCGCCAAAGCGCTGAAAAGGCATAAAGAACATGCTGTCCTTAAACGTTTAGAAAGCATTGCGCAGAAGATGAACATCGCTCACCTTTTGGGACGCTTCCCCGAATCTTTAAGCGGAGGGGAAAAACAACGGGTTTCCCTGGCCCGGGCCATACTTCTAAATCCCCCGCTGCTGCTTTTAGATGAACCATTATCGGCCCTGGATCCAAAAATGCGCCGGTCGATGCAAGAACTGTTAAGAGATCTTCACATCTCCGAACAGATCGGTATCATCCATGTCACCCATGATTTCAATGAGGCCTTGCAATTAGCGACCAAAGTCCTGGTGATGGAGCAAGGAAGAGTGTTACAAAAGGGGAAACCGATGGAGATATTTAACAAGCCGGGGACCCTTTCCATGGCCCATTTTCTGTTGATGGAAAACATCCAGGAGGGAAAGATCATAAAAAAATGGGGTTTAAGCTATTTCCAAAATAAAAAGAAGAACCTTCTAATGGGCCCTTTAAACGAGCGTAGCACCAACAACCCCCCAGACCGGAAGAAAGTCTATTTAGTAGCCCGCTCCGGAAACATCCGGTTATCCTTATCAAAGGGATCATTGGAAAACCCAGCCATCAATTGCTGGGAGGCGGAGATAGTGCAAAAAAGCCTTTACCATACCCATGTAGATGTGCTTTGCAAAGGATGCGGCCATTGGCGGGTGGCTCTTTCCATATCCGATTGGCAGAAAATGGGCTTAGCGATCGGTTCACCGGTTTGGTTGTCTCTCAAAAAAGAGGACCTGCACATAGTAGAAGATATTTAACGAATGTGCAATGGGAATACAATGGGGGGCGATTCCTATTGCATCACATCTTATTGAAGCATAATCTAATCAGGGCAACGCTTGGCTATCTCTCCTTTCATCCTATACGGAATATTGACCCCCGCGATCATTTCATACATTTAAAGTTATAGAAACAATTGTTGATTCCCCTGGTCGCTGTAATAACGTAAATTAAACCACAGTCCGAACAAATCAAGTGCATCAGAATCTTTTTGAAATAGTTGTCTTATCATTATCTAAAACATTAACTCCGGCCTCATTTAAATTATCATAAAGTGTTTTTAATTTACACCAACTTCGTGGTAGTTGAGGATTTCCATGGTGTCGCCCTTCAAAGCCATGACAAAGATCTTGTTTTTGCTGGCTTGTTTAATGATGTTGTCTTCCATATTCAAGGAAGCAAAAATTGGAACCAGTTTTTTGCCGGCGTGTTCAGGAAAATAATCAAAGAATTCCTTGAGCATTTGCGCAAAATCTTTCACATATTCCGAACGAGGAGTCGATTTGGTTTCGCTTAGTATTACGGTATCTGCAAAAACAGCGATGGCATCAAATTCCCTGCTGCGTCCGGCCTCTTTGCTATGGGCCCTGATCCGCCGTATCATAAAATCAATAGGCTCGCCCTGGCAGCCAAAATACTTGTGGGCCACAGGAACCAGATTGGGCGCGACAATATCCTCGGCAAGAGTTCCCAACCGGTTGG
>JAAZMP010000074.1 GCA_012798755.1 Bacillota bacterium | reverse complement strand
TGACAGGATGTCAGCTACCGGCCTTTGACCACGGACGGGAATTGGCCGGGCAAATCGTCTTAAAGCCTGACCTGAACCGTAGAACTTCCCGAAGCTGAACCCCTGGCTGCATCCCCAGTAAAATACTGCATCACCTATCTTATATCACAGGCTCCAACGTACGCCAATGCAGATAAACATCTCCCGTTTCGGCAAAATTGATATGCCAAGCCGGCACAGCTTTTTCCGGCTTTCTTCCTTCCGGCAAATAATAGACAGGCTCCATGGACAAAAGGGTAGCCCCTCCTTTTAACTGCTCATAATTTAAAAGTAAAGACTGAACAATAGCCTCCTTGTAGGAACGGAAAGGCCTCAATTCAGAAGCATCCTCACCAAAAATATAAAAGAAGCGGCGGTAAAACAACACTCCCTGTTTGTTGATTATCATTTCACTGCCCATGTTTCCTCCGACAAGGGCATAGCCCTCCCGGTAAGAGCGCCATAAAAACCTATAGCCGTTCCCAGACTTTTCCGCTTTGTACAAATAGGTATGCGGCAACCAACCACCGTACAAACTTTGGCTTTCGGCACTTTCTTGTAGGGCTGCACCATATGACATGTCATCCTGTGTTCGTTCCAGCTGAGGTGCTGTATATTCCAGCAAGCCAGAGGGATACAGGCGTAGCCCTTTTTCACCATTTGTAAAATACAAGGCCCCGTCACGTTCTTCGATGCGGCGGGCCATGGACAAATCCAAAAAAAATGTTCTGACAAGCTGTTCCTGCTGCAGTTCTTCTTTTTTCAAAAAGACTTCCGCAGCATAAATTTCTTCCAGAGGCACATAGATATCGGAAATAACATTTACCTCCAAATTCAAAAAAGGACTTGTATCTTCAAAATCATCGGGATCCTCGTCCGAATTAGTTTTCTCCGGAATTTCATTTTGCGCATTGTTCCAGGTTTCATCCCGGGCCCCATATATTTCTTCTGAGATTCCTTCTATAATTTCCACATTATCCGGATCTTCAATTTCTGCATCTTCCAAATCTCCAGTAAGTGGAGCTTCAATAAGTTCCATATCCTCGGTATTTAGGTAAAGAAACGGGGGCAAAAGCGCATAAGGATTTCCTTCGACGGGCAAAAATTCATCTTTCAGGTGAACTGCTTCCTTTTCAGGGATATGAATTATTTCATCCCCTGCAAGAAAAATATTTAGCTGCTGATCCTCATCCCACGAAAATGTGATTTTGTCAATTTCCGCATGCATGCTTGCCGGCAGGGAAGCAATATTTTCCAAAAGCAAAGAAGGCCTGAAGTTATAGACAAGTGTGGAGAACGAGTTTTTTAGCAATTCCTCTTTTTTTTCACTGCTGATGTGTTTTATTTCCTCCGCCGTCACTTTTTCCGTCAACAGCTGCAACCCCTTCCGCCAGAGGCTCCGGTACTGCCTTTCCCCGCGATGGAAAACAAAAAGAGTGTCTTGTTCCAGGAAAATAATTTCCGAAGGCAAGATAATTTCAGACGGCGCAGGCGGCGAGGTAAAGTAAGCATGCTCGTAGCGTGGCACGATCCCTTTTTCCAAAGGGGCACTGCCAAACCATAAATGGTAGGTTAGTGCTACACTTAACAAGATCAGGCAGACGAGCAGTAGACTTTTTAGCTTCTCCGGCAACAGGAACACTCCTTAAAAACAGGCACGCTTTTATTTGGGAGAATGTTTTTTTGCTTTTTTAAGTGGCAGATAAAAAATTATTTTTGTCCCTTTCCCCAGTTCGCTTTCCAAGAAAATAACGCCCTCATGGGCCTCAACAATCTGTTTGGCAATTGACAAACCCAAACCGGTACCCCCTGAATGTCGGGAGCGGGTTTTATCCACCCTGTAAAACCTTTCAAAAACCCTGGGAACTTCCTCCGGCGGTATACCGGTTCCGGTATCTGCAACTGATACGCATACACTGCTTTCTTTTTTACAGACCTTCACCCCTATTTCACCGCCGGGATACGTATATTTTAGGGCATTGTCCAACAAATTCAGTAAAACCTGGCGCATTCTATCCTTGTTTAAATACACAAACAAAGGCTCCGGAGGCAAACAAACGTTTAAGGTGATATTTTTTACCCGGCATTCTAATTTTATTTGCTCCAAAACTTCCTGGATAAGAAAAACAATATCAGCCTCTTCCTTGGCCCATTCTATCCCCTGGGAATCAATTTGTGAAAGGACCAAAAGATCCCTTACCAATTTGACCATGCGTTCTGTTTCTTTTTCTACAACCTGCAAAAAGCGGCCCCGAACCTCCGGGTCTTTTTGGGCTCCATCCAAAAGAGTCTCTACATAATTCTTGATTGTCGTCAAAGGAGTTCTAAGTTCATGGGAAACATTGGCAACAAATTCTTGTTGTAAAAGGGAAAAAGATCTTTCCTTGGTAACATCATGAAAAACCAACAATATGCCCTGCAGGGCCCCATTCTCCTTAAATGGAGCGAAGTGCACCTGTAGAATTTCCCCCCGGGGATCGCCAACGTGGATCTCTTTGGTCAAAGGGTTTCCTTCTTGGAACAATTTAACTATTTCTTCATGTTTAAGGATTTTTTGGAACAGGGGTTTTCCGGAAAGACCCAGCTCCAAAGAATATCCCAGCCGCTTTAAAATTTTTTGTGCAGCGGGGTTAAAGTGAATAAATTTCCCTTCTTTATCAAAAGCAACGATCCCGTCAGACATACAGTTGATAATGGTTTCAACCTTATTTTTTTCTGAGGATATTTCCTTTAAAGTATCATTCAAGCGAGCTGTAAGAAAGTTGAACATTTTTCCCAGCTCCCCAATTTCATCTTCAAAACGGACCTCTATTTTCTGAGAAAAATCACCTGCCGCCATAGCTGCTGCTTTGGAGGTTACCTCTCTAATCGGTACGGTTATCGTTCTGGCCAAAAGAAAACCGATCACAACGGCAATCCCTAAAACAATTAGCCATCCGGTAATCAAAATCAACTTTATTTCTTTTAGCATGAGATAGATATGTTCTAAAGAGCCTTTCAAAAAAATCATACCGACCACGGTGGACATGTTCTTAACAGGCAGCGCTAGGAAATAATGACGCAGCCCCGTATCAGGATCAACCCTGATCGCTTCTACCGTATTGCCGGCGAGCGCCAAAAGAATATCATCCTGGATAACACGCTCGCCCAACAGCGAGGAAGATCTCTGTTCCGGGCCGCTTAATATCCGGCCATAGCGATCCAGAACCATGATCTCTGTACCTGTCATACCAGCACCAAATTCTGTAATCAAAGAAGCAATATGTTCATCTTGTTGTTCTTCTTCCAATAGATAACGGCTTATGAAGCTACCCAAAAGTTCTCCCTGCGCCAGTTGGCTGGCAGCATAATTGCGCAAGTAGTAATTTTCCAGCGATTTGACCAGGTATACACCGCTGATTTGCATAGCAAAAAGGATTAGCAAAGAATAAAGCAGAACGATTTTTCCTTGCATGCCGGCACGCATCCTCGTTATGGCCTCCTCAAAAAATATCCTGCACCGCGTCTGGTACATAGGTAATATGGATCACCGGGATCATCTTCTACCTTTTCTCTCAAGCGTCTGATAGTCACGTCCACGGTGCGTTCATCCCCAACGTATTCATAATCCCAAACCTCTTCCAAAAGCTTCTCACGGCTGAAAACGTAGCCGGCATTTTTTAATAAAAAGGCCATTAAATTAAATTCCCTGTTTGTCAGTTCAATTTGTTTTCCTCTTTTTTTTAGCTCCATCTTACCTAAATCCAAGACTAAATCACCGCAGACGAGAAGCTCCGGAGGTTTTTTTTGCATCCGCACACGGCGCAAGGTAGCTTTGACCCGGGCTATAAGTTCTCTAACGCTGAAAGGCTTGGTAACATAATCATCGGCACCGATCTCCAACCCCAGAATTTTATCAATTTCCGTTTCGCGTGCCGTTAACATGATAATGGGAACATCCATTTTTTGGCGAATTTGTTTGCAAACGCTAAAGCCATCCAGACGGGGAAGCATAATATCGAGCAAGATAATATCGGGTTGTTCTTCAAACGCCAAGCGTAAGGCTTCTTCTCCATCGTAAGCAACCAGAACTTCAAAATTTTCCTTTTCCAGGTTATATTTCAATATTTCAGCGATAGGCTTTTCATCATCTACCACTAAAACCGTGTCTTTCACTGCATGACCCCCAGTCAAATGGTACATACACCACTTATATATTATTTCGTCCGTTTCACAGCAAACTCCTGCTTTCCGGATTAGCGGACGAAACCTTTGTTAAAACATAAAAACACGGCCCCTATAGAGGCCGTATTGCTTTACACGTATGTAAATTCGAAACCACTGGAAAAGTTTCGAGCCTTTTTATTCTGATGAACAAAGCGAAATGAAGAATCTTTAAAACAGCTTAAAACTGGGATCCTATGCTATCGCTCAGAATGGCAATAGCGGCAGTGTTTTATAAAACTATGCCTTTTCAGTGGTTTCGTAAATTCTTTGTGATTGCTGCCCTTTCACCTCAAGGACTAAAAAAATTTAAAGGATTGGTCGAAGGACCATATTTACCTCCTGTGCGGATTTCAAAATGCAAATGTGTACCTGTACTTCTGCCCGTAGAACCCATGTATGCTATAACCTGCCCTTTGTTAACCGCCTGCCCGGTAGTAACTACATTTTTGGAGTTATGAGCATAGCGGGTATAATAGCGGCCGTGGCAAATTACCACGCTGAGCCCATAGGCCCCGTCCCAACCCTGGGATACAACCACTCCGCTGTCGGAAGCAAGTATAGCCGTCCCCTTGGGGGAAGTTATGTCAATACCGGCATGGAAAGAACCATTTCGCCATCCATAGCCGGAACTAATCCGGCCGCCTCCTTTTACAGGCCAGATAAAACTTCCCGATCCCCTCGAAGGTATATCGGATGTTCCGCGGGCAATCACCTGATCTTTGGGATCTTCCGTAACTGTTTCCTGTATTTTTTCTCTGGAAATTTCAGCGCCATTTTTCCTGGTAACATGGTAAACAACCTCTTTGCACCCTAAGATCCCTTCTTCGACCACCTTACTTTGTTGCCTCCACATATTGGAATCATAGGTATACCTTGTTTCAAAAGGAATGCTTTCCTCCACCACCATGCGCTCGACAGTTGTGATATTAACCAGAGGCTCCGGCCTGATCAGGCTGATCTCATCGCCTACGTTGATGGAATCTCCGCTAATATGCGGATTAGCCTCTTTAAGAGTTTCGACAGTAAGATCATAGTCCCTGGCAATTTTCCAGAGCGAATCACCCCTGGAAACCAAATAAATTTCTTTCCTGTCAGTACCCCGCAACAAAACAGAAACAAGAGTTTCCACATCACACAATTTTTCCGGATGCACATGGCAGACCCTGGAGGAAATCACCTCACCGATCTGGACTTTTTCCAAGGAAACATTATCTTTTTGGGGAAGATAGGCACCTGCCAGCAATTCTATGATCTTATCCACTTCTTTTTCCGTCGCTACAGGAAGAATATCCCTACCGTCAACCGTAACCATTCTGGCTTCAATTTTGTAGCTAAGCATCTGCCGCAACTGGGAATATACTTTTTCGGCATTATCTTCCTCCCAAGGACGCAATACTTTTTCAACATTTACCTCTTCAACCACAACCACCGGCATGCCATAATAAAGAGCTGCTTCTTCCTGCAGATTGTCCAGCATTTCCTCCAATAGATCCTCTTGGGATAGCAGTCCCAATTCACAACCATTGACGGTCACGGCATAGAAATATCGGGTATGCCGGATATGGTAATTTAGGCCACTGCAGAGAAGACAAACAGACAATATCAACAGCAAAATACAGGCACACCGGGCGACACCCGTTTTAACCGGGTGTTGGCTACTTTCTTCTGACGGCAGTTGCATTTGGCATCCTCCTCAGATCACACTGTAAACAATAATATTGTTTTTTCGAGCATTTCCGCTAAATTATTAAATAACCTTAATAAATGCTTAATAATTACAATACTATTTCGTGATCAAAAGAGAAATTCCTGCTAAAGTTGTCCAACAAATAAAAAATATTTTTTAATCCATGTATACTAACTTTATATACTAACCTAATGTATGCAAATCAACAGGCAAATGCCCCTGGAATAAAACTTTTCTTAGCATAACTTTTACAATACCACCCCCAAAATAAGGCCCTACGGACGGGAATTGGCCGGGCAAATCGTCTTATAGCCTTCATGTATGCAGTCGGCGGCTAATTTCCTCCCCTACATACAGCCCTGAAGCAGAGGCTTGAATCAAGCCGCGGGTAATACCGGCCCCATCGCCAACAGCAAATAAATTTTTAACTCCCGTTTCCAGTTGGGGTGTCAACTCCAACCTTTGGGAATAAAACTTAACTTCCACGCCATAAAGCAAAGTGTGTTCCGAATAGATCCCGGGAGCAATGTGATCTAACGCTTGCATCATTTCCAATATGGAACAAAGATGACGATAGGGAAGGACCAGGCTTAGATCTCCCGGCGTGGCCTTATTCAAAGTAGGACGGGTAAGCCCTCTTGCCATCCTTTCCGGCGTAGATCGACTTCCCGACAAGAGATCCCCCAGCCTTTGCACAATAACCCCTCCACCCAGCATGTTGGCCAGACTCGCAATATACCTTCCATATCTTACAGGTTCCTTAAAAGGTTCTGTAAAATTTTTGCTCACCAGCAAGGCAAAATTAGTATTTTCCGTCTGGCTTTCCTTTTCGCTGTAACTGTGACCGTTAACCGTAACAACTCCCTCGGTATTTTCAATCACCACTTTTCCATGCGGGCTCATACAGAAAGTGCGAACCCTGTCATCGAAGGAAGGCGACTGATACAGGTATTTGGATTCATAAAGATGCGATGTTATGTGTTCCATAACTTTCGCAGGGACTTCAACGCGCACCCCTACATCCACGGGATTATTTTTGATCTTTACACCGAGGCGTTCGGCTTCCTCGCAGATCCATGATGAGCCCTGGCGGCCGGGACCGCAAACAATATAAGGAGCATAGAAAGTTTCCCCGGCCTCTGTAACAACCCCTTTTACCTTACCTTTTTCCGCTATTATTTGCCGGACGGCGTTCCGGAATAAAATCTGCACCCTATCTTCGAGCACGCCCCGCATCCTTTCCAGGACCTTAAAACAATTTTCCGTCCCCAAATGCCTGATGGAAGCAGGTCTTAGATCAAGATCTACATCTGCCGCCTGCCGACGCAAATCATGGAAAACTTTTTTTTCCGTGCCATACAGTTTTTTGGGAGCGCCAAAAGAAAGATAAATACTATCAACCCGTTCAATTAAATCTGCAGCCATTTCTTCTCCTACATATTCAGGCAAAACGCCGCCAAAATCAGTAGTCAGCGTCAGTTTGCCATCGCTAAAAGCGCCGGCACCGCCCCAGCCGGTTAGAATAGAACAAGGCTGGCAATTTATACAACGTCCGTCTTTGCTGGGGCAATTCCTGTTTTCCAATTCTGTTCCCTTTTCCAGAATCAAAGCCCTAAAACCGTTTTTTGCCAAAGTCAGAGCAGCAAAAATCCCGGAAGGGCCGGCACCAATAATAATCACATCAAATTTGTTTTCCATTTTTATCATCCCAGCTATGTTTTTAAAGTTTTTGAACACTTTAACAAAAATAGGGTAGTTTGTCAAATATTGCAAAACTACCCTGCTTCCGTCTTAAGCCTCGCGGTAGGAAATACTAACAAATTTATTGAAGTAATCCATAAAGTAAAGTTCTATATTCCCTGTAGGGCCGTTTCTTTGTTTGGCAACAATAACTTCAGTAATATGTTTGTTTTCCGTTTCTTTGTCATAATAATCTTCTCTGTAAATGAACATCACTACATCGGCATTGGCTTCAATACCGCCCGATTCTAACAGATCGCTTAAGATAGGACGCTTGTCCGGTCGTTGCTCAACCGCCCTGCTCAGCTGGGAAAGAGCGATAACAGGACAATCCAGTTCTTTAGCCAAAGCCTTTAAAGAACGCGAAATGGCTGAGATCTCCTGTTGCCTGTTTTCTGATCTCTCACTGCCGCGCATCAATTGCAGGTAATCTACAAATACAGCTGAAAGCCCTTTTTCCATTTTCAGCCGTCGTGCTTTGGCCCTCATTTCTAAAGCAGAAATAGATGCTGTATCGTCGATATATAAAGGAGCCTCAGAAAGGGGACCAACTGCGTGCGTCAATTTGGGCCAATCTTCGGTGGAAAGAAAACCTCGGCGCAGTTTCTGGGCATCAATTTCAGCGTATGAGCAAAGAAGCCTTTGAGCCAGCTGTTCCCCGGACATTTCTAAGCTAAAAAAAGCCACGGGCATCTTTTCTTCCACGGCAATCTGATGGGCAATATTCAACGCCAGGGTCGTTTTTCCCATACCCGGGCGTCCGGCAATAATAACAAGATCGGCATCCTGTAGACCGGAGGTGATGTTATCCAGATCCGGAAAGCCCGTAGAAAGGCCGGTAATGCCGCTTTTGCGTTCATAAAGCATCTCTAGTTTTTCAAATGTTAACTCCAAAGCATCCTTAAGGTGAATAAAACTTCTGCTATCTTTACTCCGGGCCACATCCAAAATCATCTGTTCGACTTCGTCTAAAAATTCCTCCACATTTTCCAGATGGCCGTAGCATCTTCCCACAATCGCCGTAGCCGATTGGATCAGGTGGCGGAGCAGAGACTTTTCCTTTACGATTTCGGCATAATAGCGCACATGAGCCGCTGTAGGAGTCATATTGGCTAAAGAAGCCAGGTAAGCCGCACCGCCTACCTTATCGAGCAGTTCTTTGCTTTCCAGTTCTTCGCAGGCAGTTACTAAATCTACGGGTTCTCCTTTATCGAACAGATCCAATAAGGATTGAAAAATATGCTGATGTACTTCGCGGTAAAAATCTTCCGCCACTAAAATTTCTGCTGCTTCGATAAGAGCTTCTTTATCTATGAGCATGGCCCCCAAAACTGATTGCTCAGCCTCCAAATTTTGCGGAGGTAAACGTTGGGCCGTTTTATTCATAATTTATACTCTCCTGAGAAAGGACAAGTGGAATAATCTGTTCCACATCGTCCATATAGTTAATTTTAATTTTCTGCAATGAAGAAGGCAATTCACACAAATTTTCCCTGGGCAAAAAGACTTCTTTAACACCGGCAATCCTGGCCCCATACAGCTTTTCCAGTAATCCTCCTACCGGCTTTATCTTGCCTTGCAAAGAAAGTTCGCCGCTTACAGCAATATCCTGTCGCAAAGGAATTTTTTTCAAGGCACTGTATAAAGCCAAAAACAGGGCTACTCCAGCCGAAGGTCCTTCAATATTGGCGCCGCCGATGACATTGATGTGTAAATCAAATTCGCTAATATCCAGCCCGCTGATTTTTCGTAAAACAGAGGCGGCGTTGAAGACAGAATCGCGTGTCATAATCCCGGCAGCTTCATTAAAACGTATCTTTCCTTCCCCGGGCTGGGCAGCAGGAAAAGATACGGCTTCTATTTCTAGAACCGTACCCAGGTATCCGGAGGCAGCCAGCCCAAAAATTCTACCTATTTGTGGTTCGCAAGTTTCTACTTTCAATGCATGGGGAACCAGGCGGTTGCTTTGGATAACTTCTTTGATTAATTCAACATCAATGATGACCTTTTCCGTTTCGTTTTTGTTTTCCCCAGCGCCAACAGTAGAAGAATTAAAAAGAGCCACCCCGTAGGCATCCGCCAACATGTTTACAGCCTGTCTTCCTTCATTCGTATACCTGGAGATCAGCCCTGCCGCCTCCGCCGTGATCTCCACCTTTAACTTTTGGGCCGCGTTTTTAACAATGGTTTTGATATCATCCGGAGAAAGTGGTTCAAAATAAACGGCACTGCACCTGGAACGTAGCGCCGGAGAAAGCTCCGCCGATGCTTTAGTCGTTGCACCAATAAGAATAAAATCCGCCGGCGCACCGGCATCAAACAATTTACGGATATACTTGGGCATCTGAGGATCTGCAGGATCATAATAGGCGGAGTCAAAAAATACGCGTTTATCTTCCAAAACCTTTAAAAGTTTGTTTTGCAAGTGAATATCCATTTCCCCTATTTCATCAATAAAGAGCACCCCGGCGTGGGCCTCCGTTACCAGCCCGGGTTTGGGTTCGGGGATACCCCCTTCGCTAAGCTCCCTTTTTGCCCCCTGGTAGATAGGATCATGAACCGAACCCAAAAGCGGGTTGGTGGTTTCCCGGGGATCCCAACGCAAAGTGGCGGCATCCACTTCTATGAAGGGAGCCGATTTCTGAAACGTTGTGTGCGGCATCTTTTTGGCTGCTTCCAGGGCTAGGCGGGCGGCCGCTGTTTTACCTACTCCCGGCGGGCCAAAGATGATAATATGCTGTGGAAAAGGAGAAGCCAGCTTGGAAATCAAAGCCTTTATACCCCTTTTCTGCCCAATAACCTCATCCAGGGAGGCCGGTCGCAGAAATTCCATGGCAAACCGTGAAAGCTTGGTAGAATACGCCTTTTCCAACAGGGCATATTTTTTCAGCGTTTGGGGATTTTCCGGGCCGCCTTCCTCTTTCAACAACTGCCGTTTTACTTCCCTTATATATTCCTCGTGGCGTTCCTGCAGTTTGACATTTATTTTCTGTTCGATTGATTCCTCAAGCGATCGACGTGCCAAAATATTGGCGATATGTTCCTCCAACTCTTTTAATATGGCTGGAATTTCCAAAAAACCCGGGATCTGTTTTATAGTAGGATCTTCAAATATTATCCTCTGTAACCCCAAAACCTTTTTCCCTAAATTCTTAGATCTAAGAAAAGTAAGAGCCTCCAATTTGGTAGCTTTTAAAATAAGGCCGTCGGCTCCATAAATTTTGACCAACAGTTCATAAAAAACGTTGATCCTTTTTTTAAGTTTCCCACGGTTGGTTCTGGAAAATTTAGAAAACGAATTATTTAACACCTGCATAATTAAAAGCACAAAATATGGCTTTCAGCTGCCGATATTTCCTGCTTCCTCCTCTCCGGACTTCCACTGTTTGGCTAAATCCTTTCTACAACGACCGTTACTTTGGACGATACTTCAGGATGCAGCCTTATCTGCACTTCATAGCTTCCCAGTGCCCTGATATATTCAGGAAATTCAATTTTTTTCTTATCCACTTTTATGCCTTCTGATAAAAGAGCCTCCGCCAAATCCGCCGGCGTAACGGATCCGAACAGGCGACCTTCCTCCCCTGCTTTAGCTTTAATCGTAACGGTTTTTTGGGCAAGTTTTGCCGCTGTATTTTCAGCCTCTTTTATTTCCTGGGATATCTTTTTAGCCCTGCTTTCTTCCCTTGCTTTCATTTCTTTTATGCGCCCCGGCGTTGCCTTTACAGCTAAACCTTTGGGAATAAGGTAGTTCCGGGCATGGCCCGGTGCAACATCCTTTACTTCTCCTTTTTTCCCGGTATTGGGGACATCCTTCAAAAATATAACTTTCATCTCTTAACAACTCCTAAATACGAAATGCAAAAATATTTGCGCCCTTGCCCCCGCGAACCATCAAAAAAAGAGTTCGCTGCGGTTAATGTATTTCCTGCATTAAAACAGGTAGAAGTAAATCCCAAAGAAAACCCCGATACTTTCAGCCAATATCCGTATCCGCAGTTTACTCGGAAGCATACGGTAACAAAGCCATCTGCCTAGCTCTTTTAATAGCAGTAGTCAGTTGCCGCTGATGTTTGGCACAATTCCCGGATATACGACGGGGCAATATTTTTCCCCGATCGGTAATAAAACGGCGCAGCTTTTCAAATTGCTTATAGTCAATATAATCTACATTATCGACACAAAAACTACAGACTTTTCTCCTGCCTCTGCGTCTTTCCCTACGTACATATCTAGCCACTGTAACCTATCGGACCTCCTTTCTGCAAAGCCCTTCCCCTTAGAAGGGTACATCCTCATCTTTTACCTCCAAATCATCTTCGGAAAAAGCATCTAAGCTCCCCCCAAGACCTCCTGAAGCTGCACTGTCCCGACGCTTATCCAGAAAAAAGACGTTATCGGCGACTACATCTGCTGCTACCCGCCTGATACCCTCCCTGTCATCGTAAGAACGGATCTGCAACCGCCCTTCAACGGACACTAATCTTCCTTTGACGAGGTTATTGGCACAAACCTCCGCCAATTTTCTCCAGGTCACTATTCTGATAAAATCAGCTTCCCTTTCACCCTTTTGGTTAAGAAAAGGGCGATTGACCGCCAAAGTAAAATTGGCTACGGCAACTCCTTCAACCGGGGTATATCTTAATTCCGGATCCTGTGCCAACCTGCCAATCAAGATTACTTTGTTTAGCACGTTTTTCCCTCCATAAGCATTTACTTCCCAAGGGGCATCGCTTGTTTGCCGCCTTAGCGGCCCTGAAAATAAAAAGCATACAGAAAAACAATACCGCAGGAATTATTCACCTTTGATATTTTCTCCCTGTACCTTTTCAGCTGTTTGCTCGTCATCTTCGGTTGCGGCTACTTCTTCTCCGTCTTTTTGCGCTTTTTTTGTACCATCCTGGCGAATCACGATATAGCGTAAATATCCTTCGTTTACTTTAAAGAAATGGTCCAACACCGGTACAATACCCTTGTCCGCCTCCAAATTTACAATAGCATAATAACCTTCTTTAAATTCCTCAATTTCGTAGGCCAATTTCCGCCGGCCCATTTTTTTCAAAGAAATAATTTCACCGTTTTCTTGCTTTATCAGCTCTTCAACTTTAGAAAGTGCACCTTCCAGCGCTTCACCTTCCAGATCAGGTTGTACAACAAACATTACTTCATAATGCGGCATCCTGGTTCTTCACCCCCCTTCGGACTGAACGGCCCCGGTTTACCGGGGCAGGGTTTTAGACAACAAGGGTCCCAACCAACGTTTAAAGTATAGCAGCATTTAACCCTTAAAGCAACCATTCTGAAGTTTTCCTGTCTGCCTGTTAAAGTTCAAAAAAATCTTATCCCATTTTTTTTCGTTCCGTCCGGGCATACTCCATAAGGCTTTTGATGATGCCGGCACAAGGGGTGGAAAGAATCATACCCAAAATGCCGGCCAGCTGCTGCCCTATCAATAAAGAAACGATCACGGTTACCGGTTTAAGTTTAACCGCCCTTCCCAACATTAAAGGAGACAAGATAACCCCGTCTATGGTCTGCACAAAAATATATATGGCTACAACGATGATTACGGAAGGAGTGCGCGGTGAAAAACTAAGGATAACCGCCGGGATAGCGGCAACATAGGGGCCTATATATAAAATTATATTTAAAACACCCGCCAAAAGCCCCAAAAGCAAGGCATAAGGCATACCAAAAGCAAATAAAATAAATCCCGTAAGCAAGCCCACAATTGAACAGCGCACGATATTGCCCCGGATATACCCTCCAAAATTCTTATCGATGATACTCACTATATCTTTTGCATATTTTTTATACTTGGCAGGGACTAAATCAACAGCAGCTGTTTTTACATTATGAAAATCAAATAACAGGTAAAAAACAAAAAATAAAATAAAGAAAATATCCAGCAGCCGGGAAATCAACGAGAAACTAATAGAGGCCGCCTGTTCCAAAAGAGGCTGGAAGTAGGCCTGCAACTGCGGCACAGTTTCCGTAAACTCCGGCCTTAGATCATATACCTCCAGAAAAGCAGAGAGGTTTTCAATATGCAACTGCAGCTGCCTAAGGTAATGTGGCAGATCATTTAAAATAGATTGGGTTTCTTTTTGCACAACGGGAACAATCAGACTCAGCAAAACAACAATAAACAAAATAAAAATAAAAAAAGTAACACAGACCGCCAAAAAATGGTGAAACCGAAAACGCTTCTTAAAAAATTCTGAAATTGGAAAAAGAACATATACAATCAACAAACTGATGATACAAAGTTCTATTACCCAGGAAATACGCCTGGCAAACCAAACAAAAAAAGCAACCAGAACAACCAAGGCTATTATTTTTAATATATCCCAGCTTTTTCTATCTTTCATCCGCCACCGTTCGACCTTTCCCCTGACTATTTTCATACAATAAATAAATCCGGGCCACTGTTACCATTTTTAAATTATACCTTAAACCTAAAAAGCATCACATCCCCGTCTTTTATAATGTAATCTCTTCCTTCAAGCCTTAAAATACCTTTATCCTTCGCCGCGGTAAGCGAACCAAGGTTCAGCAGCTCCTCCCAAGATATTACCTCTGCAATGATGAAACCCTTTTCCATATCACTGTGAACCCTGCCTGCTCCTTTTCGGGCCGTGGTTCCCTTTTTGACAGACCAAGCCGTAGCTTCTTCCCCTTTAATTGTAAAAAAGGTGATCAAGTTAAGATAATCATAACCCAATCTGATAAGTTTGTTCAAACCCATTTCCTGCAAGCCATACTCTTCCATATAAAATAGCTTTTCATCTACAGGCATCTCCTCTAATTCACCTTCCAGGGAGGCACATATACTGATAACGGGGGCCCCTTCTGCCTTGGCAAAGGCCCTGACAGCTTTAGCCGTTTCAGCTTCTTCTTCAGCTATTTCTTCCTCTCCTATGTTAACGACATAGATAACCGGCTTAAATGTTAACAGCTGCAGGTTCTCCATGAATTTTTTCTCGTCATTATCGGCCGGAAGACTCCTTGCCGGTTTTCCTTCATTTAAATGATCGGAAAGTCTGGCTAACAGTTCGTTTTCCTTAGCAAAATCTTTCAGGCCGCCTTCTACTTGGCGCTGTACTCTTTCCAGCCTCCTCTCTAAAACAAAGAGGTCCGCCAAAGCCAGCTCCAACTCTACAATTTCAATATCCCTGACAGCATCAACCTCACCGGGCATATGCGAAACATCAGGAGAACTAAAACCCCTCACGACGTGAAGCAGTAAATCCATTTCCCTGATGTGTGCCAAAAAGCGGTTGCCCAAACCTTCACCTTTGCTGGCACCTTCAATAAGGCCGGCGATATCAACTATATCCAAGGTGGCCGGCGTTATTTTTTGCGAAGAAACCAGAGCGGCAACCTTTTGAAGCCTGTCATCCTTAACAGGAATGGTAGCCCTGTTCGGTTCTACTGTAGTAAAAGGAAAATTAGCTCTTTCCACCGGTAAACTGGAAAGAGCGGTAAAAAGCGTAGATTTGCCTACATTAGGCAAGCCTACCAATCCACATTTAAAACCCATGGACTTTACCCCCTGTCAGTCCGGTATGTTGTTTTGTTCTTCCGGCTGGGAAACGATCTCTTTAACCTTTCGTTCAAACCTCTTGCGGGGCAAGAGCACACTGCGCCCGCAGTTTAGGCATTTAATACGAAAATCCATCCCCACTCTGATAATTCTCCAAAGATCTCCCCCACAAGGATGCTTTTTTCTCATTCTTACTATTTGGTTGAGCTTATACATAAACAATCTCCCCCAGGGCAAGACGCCACCTTACATAATCAATTTTTTGGGACAAGAATAGGCGGAGGATTTACTGCTCCGCCCCATGAATTCTGTTTACACCCCGGTTTGCAAGACCTTATTTATTTTTCAATTTCTCAAGATACGCCTTTATGGCAGCATATACCTGGTTTATTTGTTGTGCCCCATCAACACTGAAATACAGGTTCTTTTGCCGGTAGTATTCTATCATAGGCAAGGTTTGTTTATTATAGATATCAAGTCTTTCCTTAACGGTATCTATAGTATCGTCATCCCTATGATAAAGTTCTCCACTGCAGTGATCGCAAATATTTCTAACTTTGGGCGGGTTATATTTAAGATTAAAGTTTGCACCACAATTGCGGCAAACCCTTCTGGCGGTAAGCCGGCTTATAAGTTCCTCCTCATTTACATCCACACTGATGACAGCATTAATTTTTAACTCAAGCTCTTGCATCACTTTATCCAAAGCTTCGGCCTGCTCAACCGTCCGCGGAAAACCATCCAAAAGAAGCCCTTCTTTACTGTCAGGCCTGGACAGTCTTTCTTTGACTATACCAACTACGATTTCATCCGGGACAAGCAGACCTTTGTCCATGTATTCCTTGGCTTTTTTGCCCATTTCGGTTCCTTCTTTTACAGCGTTGCGGAATATATCACCTGTAGAAATATGGAGCAGCGCAAAATCTTTGGTCATTTTCTCAGCTTGTGTACCTTTTCCGGCACCGGGTGGCCCCATAATAATAATGTTCATTTTCACTACCTGGTTTTTTAAGCTATGCAGTCATGCCTAGCTCAGCACTTGATAGATATTCAAGCGGATAGCTTATAAGACTTATTCAAAAAAACTGCCGTAATCGGCCAGCTATCAAAAACACAGGATTTTCACCTCCATCTTACTTATTATGATTCTTTAAATAACTTCATTGGCAACATACCGCTATCAGCAACATTGACGCTTGCAACATTCCAGTATTAAAAGCTGTTCATCCTATGCACCAAAAATCTTGCCCTGTATTCTACCTAAACGCCTGCTATGCATATAATTTTATCGACGATCATGTTCTTTTAACTTAATGCTTTCTTCGTATCTTTCCAAAATCCTGCCGTTTACACACATATTTTTCCCATTTTATGTCCATACTGAACAGAGATAATTACTTACTTTTGCAGGAGGCCAGCCAAAATGCAGTCTTTCGATACCGGAACATCCATACCTTCCATAACAACTATTAATCCCCAAAATCCTGCCGGTTTAAGCACATTTACCCGTACTTTAACCGCTTTGCTAAACGAACTGGAAAACAATTTTACCCAATTGGTTATTCTTTGTATCGGAAGCGATCGTTCTACAGGAGATGCACTTGGCCCTTTAGTCGGAAGTATGCTTAAAGAACTTCGTCCCGGCAAAGCGATCATTCAAGGAACGTTAACACATCCTGTCCATGCGCTCAATCTTGAGGAAACAAGATCTGCGATCAAAAACAAATACAATTCTGCCGCGATTTTAGCCATCGATGCCGGTTTGGGGCAACGGCAAAGTGTCGGTTCTTTAGAAATAGGAAAAGGGGGTCTTAGACCCGGGGCTGCTGTAAAAAAAAGAATACCCCCCATAGGAGACATTTATATAACAGGCATTGTAAATATCGGCGGATTCATGGAACTCATGGTTTTACAGACAACGCAACTGGGTGTAGTCCTTCCCCTGGCACGTTTCATCAGTTGGGGCACATATCTTTCCATTTCCAGGGTCGGATGGCTATCAAACATACAACCTCAATGATAATGTAATATAAAATACTGGAAACACATACCTGCTTCTGCTTCCACTGCTTCCGGGACGAATTCCTGCAGTGCTTGCGGCAATGCTATTCTATTCTATTCTTTTAATAATGGGAATAAATTTGGCCAATATGGTAATTGTATTTTATTTAAAGCATAATTTTTATCTATGTTTTTGTAAATGTTTCACGTGAAACATCAACTTTCAACTTCTTTCAACATTATTTCCACCAATCTTTCCAAGTCCTCATCGCCAAAAAAATAGAGTTCAATTTTTCCTCCTTTGGAACCACTTTTTATATTTACTTTCGTTCCATAGGCCCTTCTGATTTTTTCTTCAAGATCTTTTAGAAATAAACTATGTATTTCTTTTTCCTTGTTAAACTTACCTGCAGACGGCTGTTCCGGTTTATTTTCTCTTTTAATATTTTTTACCATGTCTTCTACCTGCCTGGCCGTCAGCCTATCGTTAATAATTTTTAAAGCAAAAGTTCTTTGTTGTTCTTGGCTATCCAAAGAAAGCAAAGGCCTTGCTTGTCCAGGAGAAAGTATCCCTTCAACCAAGTAATTTTTTATTTCTCTGTCCAGAGTTAAAAGCCTTAGTGAATTAGCAATTGCTGAGCGGCTACGCCCTATTTTTTTGGCCAGATCTTCCTGTGTCATAGCAAATTCATCCAACAATCTTTTATAGGCATTTGCTTCTTCTATGGGATTTAGATCTTCCCGCTGCAGATTTTCCACAAGAGCGATCTCGATTGCTTCCTTGTGATTATATTCTTTGATTATAGCCGGTATTTTTTTTAAACCGGCAAGCTGTGCAGCCCTAAACCTGCGTTCACCGGCAACCAAAACATATTTCCCTTTTTCTTTTTGCACCAGAACCGGTTGAATTACGCCGTAGCTTTTTATTGTCTCGGCCAGTTCTTCCAATTTTTCTTCGGAAAAATCCCTGCGCGGCTGATGTGGATTGGATTCTATTTGAGCCAAAGGTATTTCCAACATTCCTTGTTCTGCGGAATCTTGTTCCGTTAATTCTAAAATATCGCTTTTAAATTCGGGAAATATGGCCCCCAATCCTTTCCCCAACCTTTGTTGCTTGCTCACCTTGAAAGCACCTCCTTTGCCAAACTTTTATAAACTTCCGCTCCCTTACTGCGTGGATCATAATCAATAATTGCTTCCCCAAAACTGGGCGCCTCGCTTAATCTTACATTTCTGGGCACAACAGAATCAAAAACAAGTTTACCAAAATATTTACGCACTTCTTCGGCAACCTGGGACGAAAGGTTGGTTCTGACATCAAACATCGTTAGAAGCACACCGCCAATTTTTAAAGATGCATTTAAATGTTTATTTACCAGATTTATCGTATTAACCAGCTGGCCCAGGCCCTCCAAAGCATAATATTCACATTGAATAGGGACGATGATATAATCGGCAGCCGTTAAAGCATTTAAAGTAAGCAATCCCAGGGAAGGCGGGCAATCAATGATTATAAATTTATATTGGTTTTTTATGGGCTTGATTAAACTACGCAGGCGAATTTCTCTGGAAATAGTGGTAACCAGTTCAATTTCCGCGCCGGCCAGTTGGATCGTCGCCGGAACCACAAAAAGCGTTTCTTGCTTGCTTTTGTAAATAACCTTTTCCATGGGTATTTCGTTGATCAGCGTATCATAGATGCACCTTTTAATCATTTTCTTATCAATTCCGATCCCGCTGGTGGCATTTCCCTGCGGATCTATATCCACCAACAACACCTTATGGCCCAATTCAGCCAAACATGCGCTCAGGTTAACGGCGGTGGTTGTCTTTCCTACACCCCCTTTTTGGTTGGCAATAGCGATAACACCTTCCATTATTTCACCCCATTTTCCAATCGTACACTAATGGCTAGCGTTTTCTTATATATTCGTTGATTATGAAAACAGTTCCTTCTTTGGCTTTTAGAAGAAAATAAAAGACCGGGAACGAAACGTCAATCCCGGCAAAATAATTTAGACCATATTATAATTTTTCAGCCATGCACAAGATCATTGTATTATTAAAGTTGACTGGAGTTTGCAAACTAATGCTTCCCTATTATTTTATTTTTTCTCTTTTGGGCAGCCGGATACGAATTTCAAAAAAACGTTCATCATCCACTTCATCCACCAGGGGATTTAAACCCGCCTTGCGAATGATATTAACAGCCTGCCTGACCGTATTCAAAAATATCCTGATATCCCTGATCACCACTTTTCGCTGTGATTTGGGATCTTTGCTGCTTTTAACATCTTTTTTAATCAATTGCTTAACTAAGTTTTCTGTTTCGTTAACATTTAGCTTCATATTAAGTATAGCTGTTACCGCCTCTAACTGTTGCTCCTGAGAACTTAATTTTAACAACGCCCTGCTGTGTCTTTCTGTTAGATCATTTTCTTTTATCATTTCTTTAACCTTGTCCGGCAACCTCAACAATCTTATTTTATTAGCAATAGTGGACTGGCTTTTTCCTAACCTTTGAGCCAAAACTTCCTGAGTTAAATCAAACTCATCAATCAAACGCTTATAACCTTCTGCTTCCTCCAGAAAATTAAGATCTTCCCTTTGTAAATTTTCAATAAGTGCTACTGCAGCCATGGAACTGTCCTGATAATCTCTGATAATAGCAGGGATTTCCGTCCAACCTAACAATTCGCAAGCTAAATAACGGCGTTCGCCGGCAACAATGAAATAACGTTCCTCATCAGGGGTAATAATTACCGGCTGTAACAATCCATAGGTCTTTATAGATTGAGCGAGTTCTTCAATTTTCACTTTTTCGAAATTTTTCCTGGGCTGGTAAGGATTGGGTTTAATTATATTCATATCAATATTGCGTATCTCATCTTTTAGATTTTCTATCTTTTTTAACCTCAGTTTTTTACCCCAAAGTTTGCTCATCGACTTCACCTCTTTTTAATTCACTGTATTACTGTAGCGACTATGCGAGATCATATTTCGAAATCGAAATTTAAATTGTTGTTTTAAGATTAGTAATTAGTGTAACTATTCGACATAAGGATTTTTTTTCCTGCTAAGATTTAACAGAAACAGAACCTTTCGTAAAATCTTTGCTTTTTATACAAAATTATTTCCGTGGAGAGATTATTTTTTTAGTTAAAGGCCTTTTTTGTGGAATCCCGGGCCTACGTGGAAAACGTTTTTCAGTTTTAGCGATTTTTTTAAATATTAATATATTCCTTTCCTTGCAAGACTGGGGCAACTTATAGGAAACAACCTCTTCCATACGCCCTCCGCAAAATTTTAGTATTTCCCCGGCTTCAGCAAGTTCCTGCCGCCAGGAAGGACCCTTAAAAGCCCAAAAATAACCGCCTTCTTTGACCAAAGGTAAAGCAAGTTCCAATAAAATAACAAGAGGGGCCACGGCCCTGGCTGTAACCCATGGATATTTTTCCCTCCCCCGGCCTCTGCCCAGATCTTCTGCTCTAAGCTGTAAGAAACTAACCCCTTCAAGCTGCAATTTTTTCACAAGTAATTTTAAAAAAGAAATCTTTTTTGCAGAGGAATCCAGTAAAAATAATTTTAAACAAGGCAGATAAATTTTTAGCGGTACCCCGGGGAAACCTGCCCCGCTACCCAAATCCAGAAGTTGTCTTTCGGTTTTTTGCATATTTTTTAGCAGCCCTGCCCAAGAGTCAAAGAAATGTTCCTCCAATACAGGCCCCGGCTCTGTTATCCTTGTTAAATTATACTTTTGATTTTCTTTTAAAAGGATTTCGTGATAAGTTTTT
>JAAZMP010000073.1 GCA_012798755.1 Bacillota bacterium | reverse complement strand
GTACACAGGGGGACGGTCCTTTTGTGTACACAGGGAATGAATTTTTTACGCAGTGCAATGGATGTTTAAGACATATTCTCCACGACAGCAAAAGAAAAGCAGTTTTAAGGTATGAAGTGTTCATGACCGAACGTTTTACCCTTAAAACTGCTGAAAAAGGTGTTTTGCAATATAAAATGTGAAATTTTTTTGGAAGGTACTTTGAAAATGAAAAGCTTACGGTACACAGAAGGTACGTCCCCTTGTGTACTTGTGTACCTCCGTGCAGTGTGTGGTCGGGGCGACAGGATTTGAACCTGCGACTTCTTGGTCCCAAACCAAGCGCGCTGCCAAACTGCGCCACGCCCCGAAGACATTATCTTTGTCCACCGGTAATTTTACCATAACTGCTGGGAAAACACAAACCCAGAGCCTTATTTTTTTGGCCTGCCCGCACTTTGCGCATAGCAGTTTACTTTCGGCACCTATCAAATAGCTTCCTGGCATCCCCTCTCGCAAATCTTCAAAAATAACTGCATTATCTATGGTTAAATCAAAATGTTTCTGCATCACTTTTTTTTGCTTGTAGCTCCAGAACCCTGGTTCTGTCAGGGACATGCAAGTTACCTGAAGCGATAAAAGTTTTTCTTGAGCAGTTCTGCCATCTGCTGCAAAGCCCTATAGCGGTGGCTGATACGGCTTTTTGTTTCCGGGGCTATCTCTGCAAAAGTTTTGCCTTTCTCCTTTTTTTCCTCTTCCCCCTCATAGATGAAAAGGGGATCATAGCCAAAACCGTTGCTGCCGCGAGGCGCAGAGGCGATGCTGCCCTCACAGCTTCCTTCTACTACTGCCGTTTTTTGGCCGGGGACAGCCAAAGCCATAGCGCAAACAAAGCGTGCCTTTCTTTGTTCCGGGGGAACATCTTCCATCAATTTCAACAAATAGGCGTTGTTTTTTTCATCGGAGGCTCCCTCGCCGGCAAAACGTGCCGAATAAATCCCTGGCCTGCCCTGCAGATAGTCCACTTCCAGCCCGGAATCATCGGCCAGGACAGGTTTTCCCGTCATGCGACAGATGGTTTCCGCCTTCAAAATTGCATTTTCCTCAAAAGTAGAACCCGTTTCTTCTACATCAGGAAGATCGGGGAAGTCCTTTAGGGAACAGATCTCCAGGGAAGAAAACAGGGATCCGTCCCCTGCCGGCACGGAAAGATCGGAAAACATGCCCTGAAGTTCAGAAATTTTTCCTTCATTGCGCGTAGCCAAAAGCAAAGTTTTCGTGGAAAAGCCAATCCGGGCGGCAATTTCACCCAAAGATTCTTGTTGCTTCAAAACCAACGTTTGAATACCGGCTCCACCTACTTCCAGAAATTTATTTAATGCCTGCCTGGTGAAAGGTTTTTTTTCGGCAGTCCCTTGGATTTCCACCAGTTTTCCCTTGCCTGTCATCACAATGTTCATATCCACATCCGCTTTGCTGTCTTCCTCATAGGAAAGATCCAGCAAGATATCCCCGCCTAGCTGCCCCACGCTTATGGCGGCAACATAGTCAGTTAAGGGCAGCTTTTCTATTTTTCCTTCGCGGTAAAGGAAATAAAGGGCATCCGCCAAGGCCACAAATGCCCCGGTAATAGCTGCTGTTCTGGTTCCTCCGTCGGCCTGCAGCACATCACAATCCAACCAGACAGTCCTTTCGCCCAGGGCCTCCATATCCACCACGGAACGAAGCGATCTGCCGATAAGTCTTTGGATCTCGTGTGTACGCCCGCTTAACCGGCCCCGGGTTGATTCCCTGGTAGTCCTGTTATGAGTTGAACGGGGAAGAAGAGCATATTCTGCGGTTACCCAGCCGCGCCTTTCACCCTTCCTCCAGGGGGGTACTCCTTCCTCCACCGAAGCGGCACAGAGCACCTTGGTATTGCCTATTTGTATCAGCACGGATCCTTCCGCATATTCAAGAAAATGCCTGGTTATTTTAACTTCCCTGAGTTTATCGTTAGTTCGACCATCCAAGCGCACTGTTTATACCTGCTTTCAACCATTAATGATGGGGTTAAAAAATTGTGGCCGTGACAGGGGTTCCTGAAATGATGTTCCGTAATCCAGGATTATTTTTTCCCCTTCCACCAATAACTGCACCTTTTCTATGCCCGGAATCTCCGTAAGGGTTAGTATGAGCTGTGCATAAATATTTTTTTCCCCGCTCAAGGCACCTTTATAATTTAATATTTCCTGGGAAAAATTAACCATTAAGATATCTTCGTACAACTTAGAATTAAGCAATTTCGTATCCGGGGGCAGCTCACTGAACAAAAAACTATCCTTTTGTGGGCCTTCTAACAGTTCCTGTATGACCATTTCATGTATTTCTCCACTGCCGGCTATGGAACGTGAAACGGGAACATAAAAAATATGGTTATCCCCTAAAACGGTACAAAAGTATAGCATCGCCGTGCGGCTGTCTTCCGAACCAGCCGCCCTTTCGGATGGCTCAAGGTTTATACCCCGTTCTTTTGTAAAAATAACGTCACCCGGTGTCCCCCCGGGAAAAGCCTCCGGAACAGATCCTTCAACAAGAAGCTGCACCGCTTCTATCGTTGGAAATTGCAAAAGCGTAAAAGCAATGCTATTTAAAACAAAATTTTCCTTTCCCGGATCATAGCTTAAAAATGATTCATTTAGATCCGTCTTGGCCAGACCGTCTCTGATTGCCAACCCCAACACCTTCGTTGTCGGCGGTACCGGTGAGGTGATTCCATAGCGCATCTCCTGGGCCGGGGTCGGCCCTTCGATCATTTTTTCCAAAGCGGCCCGCCCAACACCCTCGGTCCAGGGACAAGTTACAGCTACCGGCAAAAGATGATTACCTTTCCCTTCCAAGAAATATACCTGAAAAGAAAGCATACCTTCAGGCAGTTCTATTTCTTTTTCGTCGGGCCTCTCACCTTCTTCCTCCCCGGAAATGATTAGTTTGGGCTCTTCTTCCTGCTGCAGTAAACGAGGCCAATAATCCTCCAGACAACCGCCTGACAATAGGAAAGCAACAAAACAAATTAAGACCAGCACACAAGGCAGGAATTTTCGCATTTTCATATCTGTTCCCACTTCCCTTTATGCTTTGTACTTGTCCTATATTATATGTATGGCGGCCCGTATTCATTAGTGAAAATTTCATCGGGTGTTGGGTTCAGACAGAAAAGCAAAAGCTTGGGCATATCGACGATTTTGCGCATGGCCAAACACTTGTCAATTCCTTACAAAAATTGGTGAGGTAAGATAACCTGATAGGCTTTGATATCTTTACCCAGCAAATTCACTGCCAGATCGGTAAAAGGTTTTGCCGGGCCGCTGACAAAAAAACGGTGCTGCTGTGTGGTCACAGCAGAGCCTTGGCAGGCTTGCGGATTTAATAATCCTTTTTTCTCCAAAATGACCTTGGTTTTTCTGGCTGTCTCTTTGGCAGAACTGATCAGTTTTACGCCGGGGCCCATCACTTCCTGAATAACGCTGCTCATCAAAGGATAGTGAGTGCATCCTAAAATCAGCGTATCAATTTTCGCATCTTTTAACGGCTTTAAGTACTCCTCCGCCACCCGTTTGGCCTCGGGGGAATCCACAAGGCCGTTTTCCACAATAAGAACAAATAAGGGGCAGGGTTGGCTATAAAGCCGGGCGCCGCCTTTGTTTAAACGGCCAAAAATCTCCTGGTAGGCACCGCTTAGAATGGTGCCGGCAGTTCCAATAACGCCAATTTTATTTGTTTGTGTATGCTTCAGGGCTTCCTTTATGCCCGGTTCAATAACCCCCAAAAGCGGCACATTGATCCTTTTTTCATAGTGTTCCAGGCCCGCTGCCGTGGCCGAATTACAGGCAATGATAACCATTTTGATCCCCTGCACCCGGAAAAAATCTAGGATCTCACAGACAAAGCTTCTTACCTGTGAATGGGGCCGGGGCCCATAAGGAAAATGAGCGGTATCCCCAAAATAAATTATATTTTCATGAGGCAACTGTCTAAAAATTTCCCTTGCGACAGTCAGTCCCCCTACCCCGGAATCCAGCAACGCGATAGCCTTGTAGCGTTCTATTTTTGCCCCCTCCAATACCGAAATAAACTGGTTTTTTATTTGGATTTATGCGCCGGGAAAAATCCTCCAAAAATCTGACGGGTATCAAATATGGAGACAAAAGCCTTCTGATCCCGAGCGCCCACCATCTGCATCATCTTATGTAAATCGCGTCTTTTTAGCATGATATGTAAGATATGGTGAACACCGTCCTTGCCATGCCCTTCTACCGTGGTAACGCCAAACCCCGCCTCCCTTAGCGTTTCCTGCAAGGTATCATGGCAGCTTACCGAAATAATCTGCGCATTGACATATCCCAAGGCAATACTTTCTTCGATTCGGCTTCCGACAAAGTTCCCCACCGCAAACCCTGCCGCAAAGATAACCATGTTGATGGGGCTGTCTAGATGCTTGAGGACCTGCCCCAAAGCCAGAATATATAACAGCGACTCCATAAAACCGATCAAAGAAGCAATAACGCTGCGGCCTCGCATCAACATGAGAATCCTGAAAGTCGCCATGGACATGTCGGCGACCCGGGCCAGAAAAATAAAAAGGCCGCTCAACATGAAAGCCATGCCCACCCACCCCCCTAAACGCTACATTATAAAAATATGCTTTTCAGGTGACAGATCATTTTTCATGTTTGCCGGGCAAAATATCTACGCAGTTCTTCCACGAACCGCTTATTTTTTTCCCGGCCAAGCACCGCTACACGGAAATAGCGTTGATCCAGTCCGGCATAATTTGAGGCATCACGGATTAAAATACCCCGGGAAGCCAACTCGCGGAAAAGATCCGTGGCGGAAAACCGATCCTTTTCACCTCTAAGCAGTAAAAAGTTTGCCGCCCCACGAAATACTGTAATCCCTTCGATGCTGCGTAATTGCTCTATCAAAAATTCCCGTTCCCGCTTTACCAGCGCAATAGTTTTTTCCAGATAGTTTACAGCAGTCAGGCAGTACTGTCCGGCTCTCTGCGCCAAGGCATTGACCCGCCAGGGATCACCGTTTTCCGTCAAAGCTTTTATACCTTCCTGGGGGCCGCAAAGATAGCCCAGCCGGAGTCCTGGCAAGGCCCACAGTTTTGTAAGGGAATTTACCACCCAAAGATTATCGCAGCCAATGTTTGCATAACTTTGCGCCAGCGGTTTTCCGGTCAGTGCAAAAAAACTTTCATCAAGCAAAACAGTTGTTCCTTTTTCCCCGGCCTTCTGAATTATCTCCCGGAGGTCCTCCCCATGATAGAAAAATCCTGTGGGGTTATTGGGGCTGCAAAAAACAAAAAAATCGCTCCCCGACAACTTCGCCAGCAAACCATCCTTATCCAGAGAGCCATCCAGGGGAAGCGGAAATTCCTTTATCTTCGCGTTCACCAGCCTGGCAGCCCTTGTGTATTCGGAAAAACCCGGGGAAGGAATAAGTACCCTTTGCGGCCTTTTCCAAAGAAAAAGCAGGTGGATTAGTTCGTTAGCACCATTGCCAAGCAGAACCATACTTTCGGGCAGCTTAAGATGACTTGCCAAAGCGGCACGAAAATCCCGGGCCTGCGGGGTAGGATAACGGGAGATCTCATCAATAGAGGCAATCAGCTCCTCCTTCAAGCCAGAAGGCGGGCCCAAAGGGTTGACATTGCTGCTAAAATCACAAAACTGATCCGGCCTGAGGCCAAATTCCCGTGCCGCAGCTTCCAAGTCTCCCCCATGTCCTCCTGCTTCCCTGTTGCGATGCAATCCAAATCACCTGATCTAATTTTATAGTATTTTTATCCTGTTATTCGTTCATTCGTTAAAAAGCAGGCCCAATCCTGCACAAATTTAAAAAAAATGCCCGGTTATATAGTAAATAATGATACTGCCCAATATGGCAGCAACGACACCTTTGATGATATCGTATAAATGTTTTTTGTTAATTTTCTCCAAGTTCATTATCTGGCCGTCAATGAAAGTATGATATTCGGCCGTCACTTCTTTTACCAAGATTTCAAATTCTTTTTCATTAAAATAGGCCCGGCTCCACCTTCTGCAATACTCCTTTTGCAACATTTCGCTTTGTTCCTTAATAAAATCCACGCCGGTTTCCCTGATAGCCTTCCAGCCGGTTTTACTGGGATTGATCAAGGTAATTATCTCCAACGTTTCCATCAGTTCTTTTTTAATCAGCTGAAAAGTAGATCTGATATAGGTCGGGGGAGGTATACGATCGCCGGAATCGGGTAAAAAATTTTGGCATTCCTCATTAATCTTTTCGGAAACCGGAACAAGCATCTCTTCGAATCTTTTCTGAATGTCCATTACAACCCCCCGCCGAATTTACAAGTTTATCAACGATTTTTACAAGTCGTTGCACAGCAATAGTTGCCTATGTTGCATATTTTTTTGCATACGCTATTAAGCTCGATATTTATATAATATGTGTATCCCTGAATAGTTGCGACACGTTTTCCAAAAATCACATAAAAAAAACCCCGGCAGGCTACCGCCTTTTCGGAGTGGCTTTTGCATCCTGTTTTATCGTTTCCCGGGAAAAAAACGTGCAAACCAAAGCTGCGGGCTGGATAGTTTTCGCCGGGCGCGCCTAAGTAAGGGTACCTGTTTTTCGTCCACGGGTATTCCCCCGTAAATTTCCCGGTTAAAAGAGTTGGTAATAAGCATGACTTCGTTTTTAACCGCTGGAAAACAGGAAACAAGCCGCATCCCATATTCATGCGGGGTTTCATAATGCAAACGGGGGAAACCACTGGACCGGCCCCAGGCCAGAAGTTTTTTGTACATTTCCGCCGCTTCGCTGCCCTCTTTTGTGGAACCGCGTTTAGCTATACGGCGCACAAAAATAAGCATTTTTCCCCAGTAAAACCGCAGCACCGCCAGCCACAAGGCCATCTGTTTTTGAAAATCGCCTGGTTCTTTGTCTCGCGGGCTGCGGCTAAAAAGCCAGCAAAAAAGGCGCCAGAGGCCCCACCCGGCAATTCCGGCGGCAACCAACAGGACCAACCCGGCCAACCCTGAAATACCGTATCCCAATATTTTGGCAAAAAGTTTTCCCAAAAAACTTTCCGGCACCGCATCCGGCATCATAGCAGCACTGTCGCCGGCAACACCCATCGATTCCGGGGGGCTTTGCATAGGGCGCGCGCCAAACATAAATTTTAAAATCGGCAGCAAAAAAGAATAAAATAGCGGCCTGAAGACCCATTTCATAGCTGTCAGGCCGGTTTCGGCGGCTATAGTCAGATATGGCAGAAGCAAAAGGATGATGCCCGCTGCGAAGGCAAACACTGCTATGGAAAAAGTAAGCGTCAACCCCACCCAGCGCTGCCCGGGAAGATATTCCTTTTGGCCTTCCCTTCTGCTCCGGGCCAAAGATAAAGCAAGCATACCGAAGAAGAAAAAAGGATACAGGAAAAAAGTGGTCATAAGGTTCGTAGATCCAAAACCTATGTTTAGCAGCAGCAGGGAAATAAAGACCCCGATGCCTAAATCCAGGCGGCGGGCAATTAAGAGATGGACATTGGGACGACGGAAACGATGGCTCAGAGCCACGCCGGCAAAATAGAAAGAGGCGGAAAAAAAGATCACTATAAAAAGAATGAAGATCTCCAGTGCCCCCTCGGCGCTGCTAAAAATCCCCAAAAGCCAGGATCTGTCAAAAAAAGGAAGGGTCGCCTGAATGTAAAAAACATAAAGAACGCGCAATACCGCCACGGCTAATCCAAACAGGTGCAAAAGCAGGATTTGAAAAATACGCCAGCCCAGCCCCCGGCTCAAAAAAGTTAAGATCGCCGCCAGCCAGAAGGCAGAAATAGCCTGTAAATAAGGAAAGGGAGCTGAACCTGCCAGGTTCATAAAAAAGGCAGCGATGGCATAAAGCCAGCATAGCTCCATCCCTCCGGCCGCCAATAGCAACATAAAAGATGTAAAAGCAGAACTGATTTTACTTTTTAGTTCAAGCTGTTCCAGTTGCGCATGTTCTTGCCACTTGGAAAAAGAGGCTAAAACTTCTCTGTCTTGCACCTTATCGTCAAACACCTGGGACACCTTCTTCCAGGCAAAGCGCTTGCAGGGCATAAATTTTGCTTCCCGGCACCTGCGAATCAACTCCGGGCTGCTCCGTTATAAACGCCGCCGCTATTTTATATTTATTGAGAATTTCTTTCGTTTTTAACAGTGAATCGTCAGCCTGCAGAAAAAAACATGTGCAAACGGTTCCCCGGGACAGGCGCACACCTGACCTGAAGATATCCTGAAGCAGACCAACGTGATCCATCTGCATTCTGCCCAATATTTCCAAGATGGCGGAAAGCTGCCCCGGGCCCCTGGCGGGGGGCAAAACAGCCAGCCCGCCAGGGGCCAGGGCACCATTGGAAACTATCCCTACTGCGCCGCCCTCCCGTTCCATCTTTACCGCCAGGGAAGCTGCCACCTCTAAAGTTCGTTCAAAGGCCTCGGCAGCATCGTTTTCCGCAAACTGTTTTACATCGATCACCAGCAAGCTCTTGCCTTGGGCCGTGGGTTCAAAAACTTTTTCCTGCAAACGATTATGGCGGGCACTTGCTTTCCAGTGAATATGCCGGGCCGGACGCCCATGCCGGTAATCCCGGGTAGCAACAAGATAAACGGGATCTTGCACCGGGCCGTTTGCAGCCCGCGTTCCAAAAAACTCCTCTTGCGAAAAGGAAAAAGGTTTAAGGGGAACGAGCCTGGGAAAAACGATAACCTGGCCGGAATAAGAAACGGCCTTCTTTTGCAGGAAAAAACCCAACAGATCACCTGCCGCCAGTTCTGCCAGGTTTACCTGAAAACATCCCCTTCGAAGTGCCGTGAGCTCCCATTGCAAAGAAATCTTTTGTTTCCAGAGCAGCACATTTTCACCCAAAAGCACGCCGCTTTCGGAAGGTGCCGCAAGTATTGTTTTGCCTATGGGAATTCTAATTTTCATTCGCACCGGAAGAAAGCTGTTGTTTTCCGCCTCCGCTTTAAAGAGCACTTTTTCGCCCGGAAAAACTTTTTCTTTATCAACACTGTAGCGGCAGCTTAGCCCGGCAAGACTCAAACGGCACCATAGCTTGGCCCCATTAACCATAATTAAAACAAGCAGCGCCAGTGTGATCAACCCCGTTTGCCGGTAGAGCAGGGCAACAAAAAGAAGCAAAACAATTAAAAACTGGAAAAACCCGTCCGTAAAAATACTTGTTATGCCACTTTCTGCAACAACAGTGCTTTTTTGCTGTTTTATATCGTTTTGCCCGCTTGCCTGCATGCCATTTCCCAATGTCGGATTTTTTTGCTGTGCCGTATCATCGCCCCCCTTGTGTGCCCTGAGGGTATCATTCATCAGACACCGGCACCGGAATCCCAGTGACAATCTCCTGCAAAATTTCCGGCGCCGTTACCCCTTTTAGCTGTTCTTCCATTCTGAGTATTAAGCGATGGGAAAGCAGCGGCACAACAAGGGCTTTGACATCATCGGGGAGGACATACTCCCGGTTTCTAAGCATAGCCAAGGCCTGGGCCGCTTTTAGCAAATGCAGGGAACCCCGCGGGCTGGCCCCGTAGCGCAGCGCCGGGAAAGAACGTGTCGCCTCTACAATAGCGACAATATATTCTCTGACAGGGGCGGAAACAAGGATTTTTTCCCTGGCCTGCTGCAGTTCAAAAATCCGGTGGGGGGCTGCAACCGGCTGCAGTTCGCTCAAAGGATCATCCTGCTGGAAACGTTCCAAAATCTTTGCCTCCTCCTCCCTAGATGGGTAACCAAGATCGATACAAAGCAGAAATCTATCCAACTGGGCCTCCGGCAGCGGAAAGGTGCCCTCCATATCGATAGGGTTTTGGGTAGCCACTACAAAAAACGGCCGGGGCAGGGGTAAAGTTACGCCATCCACGGTGACCTGCCTTTCTTCCATGCTTTCCAAAAGGCTGGCTTGTGTGCGGGGCACGGTCCGGTTAATTTCGTCCGCTAAAAGAACATTAGACATCACGGGGCCGGGTTGAAATTTAAATTCGCTGTTTTTCTGATCATAAATATTGAAACCGGTAATATCCGCAGGTAAAAGATCCGGCGTAAACTGTACACGCTTAAAAGAACCCCCGATACTTTTGGCAAGGGCCTTGGCCATTAAGGTCTTGCCCACGCCGGGCACATCATTTAGAAGGGCATGGCCCTCAGCGATAAGCGCCGTCAGCAAAAGCTCCATGGGGCGACTCTTTCCGACAATTACCCGCGAGATGTTCTGCAAAATAGTTTGGCAGATCGAAAAATGCAATATTATCCCCTCCCGGATAAACTTGCAACAACATTAACACTATATCTAATTCTTTGTCAAGGCTTATTGTCCTTCCTGTGGAGGGAAATAGACAGCCGCCGGCGAAAGTTTTAACCATGGGAACGAAACCAGCAAATTTGTAGAGACATTATGGAGGTAAATTAAATGAATTATTATGATATGCCAAAGTCTTCTCTTTCCGTTTCTATACCACCGCTGCAGGAAAGAACCACCGTGCGGAAGCTCCTTTCTTCGAGGTGCCAAAAATACAGCGACAAAACCTTTTTGATCAGCCCGGAAAGTGGACGCCGCTACACCTATGCAGAATTTTACCGGAAAGTGAACAAAGTAAGCAACTTTTTATGGCAACAGGGGGTGCGCAAAGAAGATAAAATTGCCCTGCTCATGCCCAATTCGGCCGCATTTTTGTGGTCCTTTTTCGGTGCCATACAGCTTGGGGCCATAGCCTGCCCCCTCAATATACATTTGAAAAAAGAAGAGATCGCCTACATTCTGGACAATTCAGAAAGCAGCGTTTTGTTCATCTCTGAAGAATATTACACTGCTTCTACAAAACTTGCCGCAGCAAAAAATAATATCCGGTTAATTCTAGCTTGGGATCCCCCTGCCGGGGAGGCCACCTTGGCACCCCCAACCGTAAAAACAGTCGATCTAAATGCCGCTCTGAAAAACATATCCTCATCACTGCTGGCGGAGATTGAAAAAAGCCCTCTGGAGCCTGACGATGTTGCCGAAATAATCTACACTTCCGGAACGACGGGCCGGCCGAAAGGGGCCATGCTGACCCACCACAATATGATCATCGATGCCCACTGGATCGCCCACTGGAACCGGCTCAAGGAAAATGATCGGGCCTTATGTGTTATGCCTCTTTTCCATGTAAACGGCCAGATCGTAACTGTAATGACACCGCTGTACTGCGGCGGCAGCATCATCATGCCCCAAAGGTTCAGCGTTACACAATTTTTCCCGCAGGCAGCAAAATACGGCGCTGCCTACGTCGGCACGGTGGCTACAATGTTGTCGATGCTGTTAAACAGAATCCGCAAAGAGGATATACCGCCGGAACTCAAGCTAAGGATCGTTTTTTGTGGTTCCGCTCCCGTCCCGGCCGAGGTCCAGATCGAATTTGAAAAAACTTTCCGGATACCTGTAATCGAGGGCTACGGAATGTCCGAGACAACCTGCCGTTCCACCTTCAACCCCCTGCCGCCGCCCGAAGCCTTGCAGCTGGGAAAAAACGATGGCTACCGCAAAATCGGTTCTGTCGGCCTGCCTTTGGGAAATGAAATGATGGTAGTTGATGAAAACGGCAGACCTTTAAAGCCGCATGAAATCGGGGAAATAGTGATCCGGGGCGAAAATGTCATGAAAGGATATTATAAAAATCCACAAGCTACGGCGGAAGCTTTCCGTGACGGTTGGTTCCACAGCGGGGACTTAGGCTACTATGATGAAGACGGTTACTTTTTTATCGTCGATCGCAAAAATGATCTAATCATCAGAGGCGGTGAAAATATTTACCCCCGTGAAATAGAAGAAGTGCTTTATAAACATCCGGCGGTCAAAGATGCCGCTTGTGTTGGGATTCCCGATGAACTGTACGGCGAAGAAGTAGCCGCTTTTGTAGTATTAAAAGATCACGAAAAAGCCGGCGAGGAAGAAATAATATCTTTTTGCCATCGCTTCCTGGCCGATTTTAAATGTCCCAAGCAGGTAAAAATCGTCAGGGAGATTCCCAAAAGCTCCTCCGGGAAACTCCTGCGCAGGAAACTGCGGGGAAACAACAAATAAATACCATAAACTGCTGCCGGCCACCCGGAATCAGCGCAAAGATGGGCCCAAACAAAAAAATTAGACCCCAAAAGCCGTTATTTTCGACATTTACACCAATTTTTATCTTGCAAAAAAATAGTTCCGTGGTATACTTATAAACAAGTTAAAAAGCTGCCAAAGGCAGAGTATGTCGAGACAAAACGAATATAAGAAGGGATGCAATGATGTTGCTCAACGGCAAAGTAGGAATCGTCTACGGCCTGGCCAACAGACACAGCCTGGCCTGGCATATAACAAAAGCCCTCTCCGCTGCCGGGGCAAGGCTGGTCATCACTTACCAACATGAACGTTTTGCCCCAAAACTTAAAAAACTACTGGAAAACCTGAACTCAACCCCTTTGATGCTGCCCTGCGATCTTACAGACGATGCACAAATCGAAAACGTTTACAAGCAAATAAAAAAGGAATTCCCCCGCCTTGATTTCATTGTCCACAGCGTCGCCTATGCCAACAAAGAAGACCTTATGGGACAGTTTGTGGAAACCTCCCGCGAAGGATTCAATCTGGCCCTGGAAACCAGCGCTTACTCTTTAATTGCCGTAACCCGTCCCGCCATCCCCCTTATGACAGACGGTGGAAGCATTGTCACCCTAAGCTACCTGGGAAGCCAACGCGTCATCCCCAATTACAATGTCATGGGGGTAGCAAAGTCGGCCTTAGAGTCCAGCGTCCGTTATCTGGCGCATGATCTGGGTGAACAGGGAATCCGCATAAATGCTCTTTCCCCAGGGCCGGTAAACACGCTTTCTGCCCGCGGCATCAAAGGTTTTACCGGTTTTCTCCACCATGTCGGGGAAAATGCACCGCTGAGGCGCAACACAGAGGGAAGCGATGTGGGAAATGCCGCCTTGTTCCTGGCAAGCGATCTTTCCAAGGGAATTACAGGTGAAACAATTTTTGTCGATGCCGGTTACCACACGAAGGGGTAAAATTTTTAAAAACTTTCTGTTAAAGGCAGGAAAACCTTATTTTTTGGCGAATAAAGAAGTTAATGAAAAAATCTTTTAAATAATTATCGGCTTTTGCGGAAAAATTATATTATGGACACGGTTAGTTGCGCATTTCTATAAAATGATTTTACTGCAAAATGTCCTGTTGTTCTGCCGGTAAAAAACTAATCCCCGCCTTCGTAAGTAAAAGGCACGGCAATTGGTGGCAAGCAGCAAGGTAAAAACAATATCTATGCAGTAAAACCATAAAATTGCTTTAGGATTAATGTTTTTCCCGCAACCTGACAAGGCGCGGTTCAAGTAAACCAGACGAAAGGAGAATGGTTGTTCATGGCGACAGTAGGTAAACTGGATCTGGCAAGAGCCATATCACAAAAGATTGGCGTTACCCAGAAACAAGCATCCGAATTCATCAACAGTTTTGTTGAAATCGTCGAGGAGAAGCTCAGTGAAGGTGATAAAGTACAATTAGTTGGCTTCGGCACATTTTCGACACGAAAGCGGGAGAGCAGGGAAGGAAGAAGACCGGGGACCACCGAGAAAATTATCATTCCCGCCAGCATAGTACCTGTTTTCAGAGCTGGCAAGGGGTTAAAAGAAAAATTAAATAGTTAAAAAACACAATACAGATCCGGATCAAAAAGCAGGAACCTAAAAAAGTTTCGCCTTAAAAAGCGAAACTTTTTTGTTTTGTTTTACAGCTACCCGTAACAATAAACGTAACTATTCAGCAAGGTGCCACCATTTCATCCCGGGTGCCCAAACTCCGGCGTTGTTATACCAAAGGTGTCAAAGAACCGTCTCCGCTTCATACGCAATCATCCAATCACATAGAGCTTACCACAATGAAAACACAACACCAAATTTTAATAAAAAGTGATCTTGTGCACAACTAAATAGTTAAAAAAACAATGGCATCAAAAATTTTCACACCTTTTTTTGTTGACATAAATTTGCATATTTTAAACCTATTGGGGAGAAAATAATAAAGAAAAAATAAAACCATGTAACTATTCAGCTGAATGCGATAGGGCCCCGGGTGTCCCTGGTAGCCGGCAGTGCTACCCCGGCGGTGTCAGAGAACCGTCCCCGTGTCAGATTATAAAAAGACATTACTTGTAAGGAGGAAAAAAATGACCACACCCATTTTAGCTGGTCTCCGGGATTTGCGCGAAGACCTTTTACGCCAATTGGTTATCAGCGGCGGCGCAGAAAAAGCAGAGATCATCAGCAAAATTATGGAAATGGATGACATGATTGCCGCAGAAGAAAAATCATGGGAACAAATGGAATAAACATGTCAAGGGGACGGCTCTCAACATGTCAAGGGGACGGTTCTCTGACACCTTCGCCAACCCTCATACATGTCAAGGGGACGGTTCTCCATGTCAAGGGGACGGTTCTCTGACACCTTCGCCAACCCTCAATTTGCTCCGTATTTTACCAATTCATCTCTTGTGAGGATGGCAGAGACAGGCAGGCCCTCTTTCTGCAAATTTTCCTTTCCACCCTCCTGGCGATCGACAATGACTATAATCCTTTCCACCTTGCAACCTAGCTGCCGCGTGGCGCGGACAGTTTTTAGAATAGATCCCCCGGTTGTCAAAACATCATCCAGCACCAGTATAGGCAGGCCCTCCCGCAACGTAGGACCGTCAACCCTATTTTCCAGACCATGTTTTTTGGGTTCGGATCTTACAAAAAAAGTATCAAGAGGCTCACCGGAAGACGCCCCCCAACTGAGCGTGCTTACGGCGGTAGCCAGCGGCACGGCTCCCATCGCAGGGCCGCCTACAGCTTTGGCCTGCAAGCCCTCCTTCCGGATTAGCTGTAAGATATACGAAGCTAGCTTGTATACCCCCTCAGATGTCAAAGTCACCTGTCTACAATCAACATAAAAATCACTTTCCCGGCCGGAGGCCAGGGTTACTTTGCGCTTTTGATAGGCCCGGGTAAAAACAAGCCTGCGGATTTCCTGGCGCAGTTTTTCCATGGGATTTTTCCCCCTTTTTAAGTGCAATTCCCTCGCTTGACTGGCAGTAAGCATTTTTTAATAATATAACAATGCTTTCTCCAAATTACAAGTAACGAAAAAATTTGATGACGCAGGGGAGCAAAATGACAGGAGAATCTTCCCCTGACACCGTGGACTGGGAGGTGACAGAGAACCGTCCCCCTGACACCTG
>JAAZMP010000072.1 GCA_012798755.1 Bacillota bacterium | reverse complement strand
TTTCCGTCTTGTGAACGTGAACGCCAATTTTCTAACAGGTAGCGACGCATTATTGCTAAATTATGAAAGATGCGCACACCAAATGCAAAAATAGCCGCGTAATATATCTCTACCCCCAGGCGATCACCTAGGTAGGTAAGGGCAGCAGCCAAAAGCGCATTACAAAAAAAGCCACTTATAAAAATAGCCGGATCAAATTGATTTTTCATATTGGCCCGCAGGCCGCCAAAAACAGAGTCAAGTGAAGCCATGATTGCCATAGCTATATAACGCGTGTAGGCCACCGGGAAAGAAAAAGGAAATATTAGGCCTAAAACAATGCCTACCAGTAAACCAAGCAAAGGAAGCAAAGCGTTCATGGTTCTTTCTCCTCCCCCCCGTCTGTTTTTCTGGCATATTGAAAATGGTGGCTGCCGATATAAGAAGGTAGTACCAGGCTGTCTTCTTTTTGTATTTGTACTTGGATGCCCCAAAATTTAAAAGTATCAATAATACCCCCGCGCATATTCAAGGATGATTCCAACGCTTCCGGGGAACCTATGGCTTGGACCACGTAAGGCGGAGCAATGCGCGTGTTATTTACAGAAATTGTAGGTCCCGCACAGCGGATTTCGGAAGAACCCACAATCCGCTGGCCATTGATAGCTATTGCTTCCGCTCCCGCTGCTTTGAGCTCATTTATGAGCTTGAGCAGATCGTCATCGTGGATTAAAAAAAGGCTGGGATCTTGCCCCGGTTGCACTGTTAAGGAGCTGTCATTTAAAGTAACTACAATACCCGGGCCTTCAAGTTCGGTTAGCCCGGCCAGCATTTGTACCCGTTTCAGCTCTTCCTGTAAATCATCAGAGGGGCTGCTTTTGGTGCTGAGTATGTCATTTATTTGCACCGTAAGCTCATAAACTTGTTCACGCAAGGCATCCCGTTCAGTTTCAGCCTGTTTGAGAAGGTCTGTCATTTCTTCCAGCCTTTTGGTGGGTATATCACTTTTGAGGCCGGCTTGTGTTCGGAATTGGGCGGTAATTGCAAGTCCCAAGATTATGCAGACCAAGGTAATCCAGATCAAACTGTCCCGTTTCATCCTTGGAACCCCCTCCCAGATGGTGTTATTTTTTGCCACGGTGGCAGTAATGTCCCCTAATAAGTATAGCATATATTTTTAACAAAATCCCCGGTGTGCAGGCTAAAACAAAAGCGGCCTCAGAAAGAGGCCGCTTAAAAAATATATATTAAGAGGGGGTCAACTGGTTTAATTATAGAAGATCAATGTTACACGAATGTTACATGAGTGTTTCACCAAGTTTATATTTTGATTACAAATCGGTAAAGAAATAATTTCCGGGCAGATTTTACTGCACAAAAACGTGGTTGCCGATAGTTGTCCGGTGAGATCTGTTCCGGATCCAACTGTTAAATGAGTTGGATGGGTTGAAAAAGGATAGGGCCCCATCAGTAGGATCTTTCCCGGCCAGGGCTTCTTCAACCGCCCTGAAAGATTCTGCATCTGCTGGTTTATTTATTTCCCCGTTGCGTACCGGGCAATACTGATAACCACCGTTATACTGATAAATAACGCCCGGAATTGTATCCGGGTAATAAGGATCCTTGACCCTGTTTAGAACAGTGGCTGCAACGGCTATTTTACCCGCGTAAGGTTCACCTTTGGCTTCGGCATGTACCAGCCTTGCCAAAAGATCAAAGTCTCCGGCAGAGATTTTATGAGTTTTTTTACCGGCTTTTTCGCTTTTTGGTTTTGCGGTGCTTTTGTTTTGTGATACCTTTTTTGTAGTCATATTATTTTTTCCCGCTGCCGCCATCGTTAAATAAATTTCCTCTTCGGCCTTATTGCTGTCTGCTCCTAAAATCGCTGCCTCTGTAGGATTCCCCAGGAAAAAAGAAACACACAAGAGTACGATCAGGTATTTTTTCATCATATTATCCCTCCTTGCCTCCGGAGTTAGCTGACGGGTTAGGGCTGGGGATATAGGCCCTGCCTCCAAGGTTTCACCCCTGAACATGGTTCCTCCGTACCCCTGGAACGGGGATTCGGCAACAGCAACATTTTTTCCTATGTGCTGCATTATAGCAAAAGGCTTTAGAGTCTGCAAACAGCGCTAAATAGGGCGTAATAGTGTATATTTGGCTCTGCGGGCACATCTTTAGGCAATTGACCGGTTATTTAGGAATGTAGGAAGAAGCTATGTATAACATGTTGATGGATAAGGAATCCATAGCTGAAAAAAGCGTAAAATCTCTCCTGCTGCCGGGAGTAGCCGGGGGGTTTATGATATGATCTATAGCAGGAACCAGGCAGCAATTGTTACTGCTGTACGCCAATCATAAAAAACCGGAGGGTTTTAGATGTCTTTCAAGAGGGAAGAAAAAGTAGCAAAATATTTAGAATCTTTTTTTCTCCAAGAAAATAATAGCCATGACCTACCTTTGCGGCCAACCGATAAAAATAAAACATTGGTTGAATACCTATCCCTGCAAAACTGTCGTATCCCTGTATATGTTAATGAATTTTGGACTGCTAAACAGAGACAGGGTTCTTCCTTGCAGGAAATTTCCTACCGGGCCTGCTTTAAACCCCAGCTTCCCCGTTTTTTTATTGACTTATTCACAAAAAAGGGTGATTTTGTATACGATCCTTTTAGTGGCAGAGGCACTACAGTTATCGAAGCCGGCCTTTTGGGACGCAATGTCATTGCCAACGATATAAATCCTTTAAGCAAGATCCTGTCCTTGCCGCGTTTTACCATACCTTTACCAGGCGAACTGCAGAAAAGGTTGGAAGAGATCCCCATTAATAAAAACCTTAGCGCCGATATTGATCTGTCTATGTTTTTTCACCGGCAAACGGAGGCAGAGCTGGTTTCTTTAAAAAAATATTTCCTTTTCCGTTCGCTTAATGGAACAGAGGACAGCCTGGACAGATGGATTCGCATGGTTGCTACCAACAGATTGACAGGCCATTCTCCGGGGTTTTTCTCCGTATATACGCTTCCCCCTAACCAGGCGGTTAGCCCTGAAAGGCAGATCAAAATAAACATTAAAAGGAAACAAAAACCTACTTATCGCGACACCAAAAGTCTTATTATGAAAAAATCGCATAGTTTGCTGCGAAAATTAACAGCCAGGCAGATCAGGAATCTGAAAAAAGCTGCGGGCAGAGCCCTTTTTTTGACCAAAGATGCCCGTAACACTCCGGAAATAGAAGACAATTCCGTCCAGTTGACGGTAACATCCCCGCCATTTTTAAATATTGTCCAATATTCCAAGGATAATTGGCTGAGGTGCTGGTTTAATTCCATAGAGGCCAAAAAAGTGGAAAAATCAATAACCATGGCCAGAACGCTTGAAAAATGGACTGGGGTTATGGCCGCTGTTTTAAAGGAACTTTTTCGGGTGACCAAAGAAGGGGGCTGGGTTGCCTTTGAGGTTGGGGAAATCAGAAGCGGTACAATAAAGCTGGAGGAATACGTTATCCCCCTAGGAATCAGGGCCGGGTTTGTATGCAAAGGTGTAGTTATCAATCTTCAGGAATTTACCAA
>JAAZMP010000071.1 GCA_012798755.1 Bacillota bacterium | reverse complement strand
CTGTTGGCAGATCTACAACTTGTAACATAGGCAAGAGGACAAAAAAATGCCACCTGCTTTATACCACCCTTCTTTATGTATTCCATTATAATTTTTCATAGATAGTTTAAGTAGCAATTTTGCCAACATACAACTCCCTAGGCTGAAAAACACCAAAACATTATACCTCAGGAGGTACTTTGTTATGACAAAACGCTATGCTACTATCGATGACATGTTTAGAAATACAGTGGAACAATATCCCGATAAAACTGCTATAATTTTTAAAGAAGATAAAATTACTTTTTCGACATTGAATAAAAGCGTGAGCAGACTTGCTGCTGCTTTAAGCAAGGATGTGGATAAACACGAAAGAATAGCTATTTACCTGCCACATATGCCCGAGTGGATTATAATTTGGTTTGCATTACATAGAATTGGCGCGGTGCCGGTTCCTGTAACCCATTTTTATAAACATAAAGAGCTAGCTTATATTGTAAATGACAGTGGTTCCGAGATTGTATTTTGTTCAAACAGAAACTTTGAGCAAGTAATGAAAGTTTCAACAAAAAATCCGCTCAAAAAAATAATAGTTGTAGGCAACAAAGATCAGTCAGGATTAGAAGAACATTCAAGTATGCAACAAATAGATGTTGTTGCTATGGATGACTTGCTTGGAGATAACTATTTGTTTTCGCCAATAGTTGAAATTGATGGGAGAGATACAGCTGAATTGCTTTACACCGGTGGCACCACAGGCCTCCCAAAGGGTGTTCCCATCAAACATGTTCTTTTTTTGGACACTATTAACGGAACAAGAAAAGGAATCGAAACAATAATTCCCGAAGGCGAGGCTATCACAATACAGGGAGCACCGTTTAACCATATTTTTGGCCAGGATCTGGGGCTTGGCGCACTTCTTTCAGGCGATACCCTGATTCTTTTACCAAGGCTTGATCTCGGAGAATTTCTTTTCCATGTTGACAAATATAAGGCAACGACACTTTTTGGCACTCCCACTTTCTTTAAAATGTTATTGGAGTACAAAAATATTGATAATTACAATTTGAAATCTGTGCTATATGCTGTTTGTGCCGGAGAGGCCCTTCCTTCTGAGACAGCAAAAAGATGGACTGAAAAAGGTGGAAACCCGTTATATAGCATCTATGGTACTACAGAAACATGCGGATATGTAGCAGGAGCTACAGCAGGGGAGCCTTTTCCTAAGGGTACTGTTGGAAGGGTGGTACCGACTAAACAAGCAAGGCTAGTTGATCCCGATACGCTGAAGTCTGTGTCTGTTAATGAACCGGGAACATTGCTTGTTTCTTCAAAAAACATGGTGACAGGCTATTGGAATAAGCCTGAAGAAACCGCTTTGCATTTTATTAACCTTGACGGCACACTATGGTATAAAACCGGTGACATTCTTCGCATGGATGAAAATGGCTGGCTCTTTTTCATTGATCGTTCCGTAGACATGATAAAACATAAAGGTTATCGGATAGCTGCAACAAAAATAGAATCTGTAATTCTCAAACATGAGGCTATAAGCGAGTGTTGTGTTGTAGGAATCCCGGATAAAGATGTCGGTGAAAAGATAAAGGCTTTTGTTGTTATAAGAATGGATGCGAAAGATGTTACTGTAAGTAAATTATTAAAGTGGTGCGAAAAAAATCTTGCCGCATATGAAATCCCACATTATATAGAATTTCGCAATTCACTGCCAAAATCAGCAGTTGGAAAACTTCTTAGAAGAAAATTAAGGGATAAGGAACGGCAAAAGCAAGCAGGTAGTCCAATCTGAATAAACCTTTCATTCCACTGCCTTTACTACTTTGATGCAGCCACTTACTTTTATTACCTGCCTTACTTGTAAATTAGTTAATTAAAATTTGTTGGGATAGACTAAAAAAAAGAAGCTGGGGAAAAAATGACTGTATGCAGCTGGATTGTTACCGGCTGCATACAGTTGAACTGTTTTTCCTATAAATGTTTTCAAAACCGAGCAAAAAGGCAAGGGCTGGTGAGTATGTATAACATTTTTTGCATAAATAGATACCCACCAGGCACCCGGGTTGCTGTACAGCATTGATCCTCCTGGTGGGTAAAGGTCTAAAAATAGTATATCACAACGCACTAAGTTGGTTTTAGTTGTTTGACCGTATCCTATCTTCGTTTTCCCTTCATCGGTTCTGCCTTTATCCGTACAATCGGCCGGATATGGAATTGACCGGACATAATTTAGCTGCCCCCGTTATCATGAAAAGAATTATTGCTTTTATTTTACAATCAGTAAGCACTCAGGAAGTCATGCTTTTTCGCTGGAATAAAGGACATGACTTTAAGCAATCACGTTCTTGCGTTTAGATTTAACAGTTCACGTCCTATTGTTAGTTTGTGCATTTCTTTCGTGCCTCCAAGAATGGCCGTTAAAATCGCATCGCGATAATGACGGGCAACG
>JAAZMP010000070.1 GCA_012798755.1 Bacillota bacterium | reverse complement strand
CAAAAGCTGATGCAAATTTTCTCCAAGCAGCCGGCCAAGAGCGCATAGTTCCGCATCCCTTATTTTTCCTTCCTTATCATTCCAAACATCCGGGGCGACAAAGATACGCCGGTGTTTGGTCAGCAAAAAATTCTCCCTATCATTAAATAGCGCCTCTGTCAGCTTTCCCCCCGGTCGGATGCCAATAAATTCGATTTTGATATCTTTGCCCGGCTGCAAGCCGGATAGTACAATCATATCCCGGGCCAGATCCACCACCTTCACGGGCTCTCCCATATCAAGAACAAAGATCTCCCCGTTTTTGCCAAAAGCACCGGCCTGGATCACTAACTGCACCGCTTCCGGGATAGTCATAAAATAGCGCGTCATCTCGGGATGAGTAATCGTAACGGGGCCACCTTCTGCAATTTGTTTCCTAAAAATCGGCACTACGCTACCCCGGCTACCCAGCACGTTACCAAAACGCACCGCGCAAAAGGCACAACCGTTATCCCGGTGCGCCAAATGCTGCATATAGATTTCCACCGCTCTTTTTGTCGCCCCCATCACGCTCGTGGGCTTAACTGCCTTATCAGTAGAAATAGCTACAAATCGTTCTACTTCGAACTGCAGTGCCAAATCAAGCAGGTTTTTGCTGCCCAAAACATTGTTTTTCACTGCTTCTTTGGGGTTGGTTTCCATCAATGGCACATGTTTGTAGGCTGCAGCATGAAATATTACCTCAGGCCGCAAAGCAGCAAAGACTTCCTTCAAAGAAGGCCTATCCTGAATATCCCGAACCAACGGGAATAGTATCTGCTGGGGATAGTTCTTCCTCAATTCCCATTCTATTGAAAAAAGATCGTTTTCACTTTGATCAAGCAAGGCAAGTTTTTGAATCCCCAGTTGGGCCAACTGGCGGCAAAGTTCTGCACCGATGGAACCACCTGCCCCGGTCACCATGATCACCCTACCCTCCAAATATCCGGCAATTTCCCCCATATCACGTTCTACAGGGGGACGCTGTAAGAGATCCTCGATTTCAACCTCTTTTAATTGTTGCAGGCTGACCTTACCTTCTAAAATTTCATAGACGCCGGGAACTGTTTTTATTTTTACCGGCAAACCCCCACAAAGTTCTATAATTTCCCGCAATTTACTGTAGGGAACAGAGGGCATGGCGACAACTATTTGGCTGATTTTTTTATTTTCGACTATGCGACGGAGATCATTCCTGGTCCCCAGGACAGGGAAACCTTGGATCACCTGTCCCTGCTTGGAGGGATCATCATCAATGAAACCCACTACACGTACGCCTTGTTGTGCCTGGTGCTTTTTAAATTCCTTGGACACCAGCACCCCGGCATCTCCGGCACCTAGAATCAGCACCGGCGCATTATCCTTGGCGGTACCGCTCCTACGAAGGTAATCAGCTAAAAACCGCAGGAAAAAACGGGAACCCCCTAACAAAAACAGCAGCAAACATAAAAAAATCACATAGACACTCCGTGGGAGCAGCAGGTCCGTATACACACTATATAGATAACTGCTCACGGCGCCAGCCCAAACAATCATAAAAATGAACAATAACTCGTCCACACTAGCGTAACGCCAAAGACGCCGGTAAAGGCCGGAAAATAAAAAAATGATCAGGTTGATCAAAATAATTGGGCGAAGCAAGCGTTCGAAGGTGAGCATATATCGTGCCGGAATAACCCCTTCAAAACGCAAAACCAAAGCCAGATATAAAGAAGCACCTACTAAAATAATATCAGCCAAGGCCAAAACTGCTCGTTTCAATTTACCATTAAAATTCGGCATTCCTTAAACCACCAATCAGTATCCTGCCTTTGGTCTGTGGCCAATCCAGGCTTAGCCTACAGATAGTTCATGTATAGTCTATATACAATATTTAACTTCAAAATCCTTTTTTTCCACCAAAAAAGCACTTTTTACTTTATAATTTGGGCTTTGGCAAATTCATACATATAGCCTATCACAAATATCGTAATAAGATGTAACAACATATTCGCCCGGTTTCCAAAACACATATAGGTTCTCAGTTTCACTTACCGCCTTCGAGGTGGCCTGCTTTTCTTTTCTGGCTTTCAACTACAATTCTTTCCTAAAATATAATTAATAGTTACATCCCAGTGTTCCTGCGTTATCTCCCGCAGCATTTTTTGTATTTTTTCCCGCTGCCGCAAGGACAGGGATCATTGCGGCCAATTTTTGGGTGTTCCCTAACATAAGGTTGCTGCGGTTCGAAAGAACCAAAAGGATCGAAATCATCGACAAAAAAATCGTCTACTCCATCATCTTCGTCAAAGAAACCAGCGATTTCATCGCCTTCATCATCATCATCGTATAATTCATCAAGATCTAACAACAATGGTAACATAGCGGTGTAGTGGGTAGCTTTTTTCAGGTAACTCTTTAACATTTTTTTTCTCTTCCGGGCATTCATAACCCCATCGAAAAAATTCTTTTTTAGCGCATAAAAATCCGGGTATAGTATTTGCAACTGTTTAAGAGAAGAAAATATGGCAGGATCGTCCAAAATCTTTAGTTCATTAAAGAATATGCTTACTTCTTGTAGTTTGGAATCGGCAAATTCTACCCCGGGAAGGATAGTCTGGCCCACCAACATAGTGATATCTTCATGGATCCTATCATCTTCTTCCAACCTGGCAAACTGTTCCCTGTACTTTTCGTAAAAGTCCAGTTCTTCTTTTAGTTGCACAATTTCCTCGGCTTCAGGCAGCAAGCGATGTGCCCGAATGATCATTGCTCCAGCTATTTCCGTCAAATCTCTCATAATCATAAAGCGGGCCAATTGGTTGAGGGCCCACCCTATACTTTCCCGGATATCTTCCCGGCTGATTGCCAGGTTGGTCAGTTCTTCAAGGTGCCTATTTAGCCCCTCCAAATCATCAATGGTGACATCCAATTGAATTAGCCTGAAATAGAGCTCTGTATTATCCCAGTTTTTATCTTTACCTTTGCGAAGGGCTTCCTGCAATATGTATTGCGCCTTCTCATAGTGCTCGGCCTTAGCAAAGGCCTGGGCCAGGCCATCCCAAAGGGAAAAGTTATCCTCGTCTAAAACAAGCGCCTTCTTATAGGCATCAATCGCTTTTAGATGCCATCCCCGCAACAAGTAGGCATGGGCCAAATGCCCCCTGAAGGCAGCATTTCGAGGGTGCTCTTTTATCAGTTCTACAAATACCCTGATTGCTTTTACGCTGTTGCCGTTTCTTAAATAAGCTTCTCCCAGAAGACTATTGACAAAAGATTTACCCGGGTATTCTTTGCGTAGCTTTTCTAATAATTTTATAGCTATTTCTATGTTACCCCCGGTCAAAGCCTGGCGGGCATATTCAAAGGCACTTCTTACAAAAGACGGTAATTGAACGATAGAATCATATTCCTGACGGGTTTTTTCATTGCTCAAAAGTTCATAGGCCTGCCGGATCTCCATAAAATCATCGGGAAACCTTTCGGGAGGGTATTTCCTTACTTGGGAGAAATATGCCCTTTTAATCTCCAACACTGAAGCCCCTGCTTCCAGGCCTAATATTTGATAATAATCCTTGGACGTATTCGCAATTGTCATTCTTCTCAACTCTTTTTAATGTTTTTTACCAGAAAAAAAGATTTACTTTGTTTAAAATCCCCTGATTCTTTGTGCCGGCGAAACCTTGTTGTAAATATTTCAAAGTCAAGGGGTGCTCCCGATCCAGGGAAAGTGCCTGAAGCCAGGTATACAAAGCTTTCTTTTTTTTACCACGGCCATACTGGCAAAGCCCCAGTAAATTGGTAAAGGATACGAAGGAAAAGCAGGCTGTTTCCCTCAGCAGCAGGATCCGTTCGGCCTGCCTATATTTGCCGTCTCCAGCCAATTTCAATGCTTTATTATAGCCCTGCCAGCAATTGGAAAAATCTAATCCGTGCAGATCTTCCAGATAGCTGGTAGCAGGATTGTTTTCGGTATATTGCGCCTGGCTTCGTTTCCAGGATCGCTTAGCCCCGGAAAAATCCCCCAATCTATAATAACATAGCCCCAGGACATTGGCGATTTTCCAGTTTCCCCCATTCAATGCCACTGCTTTCTCAAAAGTTGCTACTGCCGGGGTGATCTTGTTTTCCCGGATATGCTGCAGCCCTTTTTTAAAATAAAATTGTGCAAGCCCTTCCCAGATCATTTTTCATCCTCCAGATCGTACAGTAAATCAACCATTTCCCCTTCCAAATCTTGCAATATTTCCTTATCCTGCTGTAGAAGAAGGTTTTTCTTAAAATTCTTAATTTGGGATTCCAGTTCCTGGCATACAAAGGGATCATCTTCCCGGGCCAGAATTTTTTCCGCACGCCTGAGAAGACCGCGGTATTTCCTTGCTCCTGGTGCTTTATGCCAGTTTGTTAGGTCAGGTTCGTCTTCCATTTTTCTTACTCCCGTTGTTTCTATGGTGATCCCGGCTTGTTTTCCGGTACTAACAACAATGGCAGCGACCTGTAAAATCCCGTTTATATCGTAGGTGAAACGAACTTTGATTCGTTCTTCTGAAACCGGGGCAGGCGGTACGCCATCGAGTATAAATGTGCCCAGCAAATTATTGAGGGATGCTTTGGGGTTGTCCCCTTGGAAAACATTGATCTCCACTTTTTCCTGATTATCTGTTGAAGTATAATAGATCTCCTCTTTGCTTACCGGGATGGTCGTATTTCTAGGAATGATTGTGCTGTAAAGATCGAAAATGGGAGTATCGTATAAAAAACTCATCGTTTCAATGCCCAGGGTATAGGGGCAGACATCGGTAATCAGAATATCTTTTTCTTCCGAAAGTTCCTGGTTGATAATCCCGCCCTGGATAGCTGCACCCATTACTACCGCCAGTTCAGGATCAACCGGGGTTTGTGGTTTCTGCCCCAGTTCTTTTTGCAAAAAACGCTGAACTAATGGAATTCTGGTGGATCCACCTACGGCAAGGATAAGATCTAGATCTTTTTTCGCGAGCCCGGCGTCCCCGAGAGCAATATCAAGGGGTTTTTTTGTTGATTCTACCAGATCCGCGATCAAATCTTCAAAGATTTCCCTGGTCACAAGATATTCCAAAGCCAGCGGTGCGCCATCTTTCTCTGCAATAAAGGGCAGCACGATGTGGTATTCTTTTGCACTGCTGAGAGCTATTTTACATAGCTCTACAGCCTCTTTAAGACGCGCCAGGGCTCTTTGGCCGAGGACCAGATCTTTGCCCTGCGCCTTCCGGAAGTTATCCAGCAAATAGTCAGCCAACCGTTGATCAAATTCTTTTCCTCCCAACTGGTTATTGCCGCTGCTGGCTTTCACCTCCAGCACCCCTTGAAACATTTCCAGGACTGTTACATCGAAAGTACCACCACCGAGATCATAAACCAAAATATGCTGGTTTTCCTCCATATGCTCTATCCCATAGGCCAGGGCTGCTGCCGTGGGTTCATTGATGATCCTTTCAACCTTTAGCCCGGCCAACCCGCCAGCCTCTACCGTAGCACGACGCTGTTTATCTGTAAAATAAGCTGGCACAGTAATGACTGCGCGATCGATTGCAGCCCCCAGGTGCTTTTCACTACATTCCTTTAAATATTTAATTATTTTCGCGGCAATTTCGGCAGGAGTATAGTTTTGGTCCCCCAGGGACACCTTTTCAGCCGATCCCATGAGCCTTTTTATCTCCAGGAGCGTTTCCTCCGGGCGCAACAGGAACTGATCGCGTGCATCCCGCCCAACGAGCAGGGAGCCATCTTCAGCCAGACCTACCGCAGAAGGTGTAATCTTTTCACCATACTGATTGGAGATAACAACCGGGTGACCGTCTTCAAGCAAAGCAGCCTCGGAAGTAGATGTTCCAAAATCAATCCCCACTATTTTACTCATCGCTAAAATACATCTCCTTTTGCTAGGTACGATTAAGCCTTAAAACGGTTGACAACTACTTCCGCTTTGCGCACAATTGTCTCCCCAAGCAGGTAACCGCTTTTTATAATATCCAGAATTTGCCCGTCAGAAACCCCCGGATATTCCTTTACCTCTTGGGCTACATGTAAACGCGAATCAAAAGCATTCCCCGCTCCTTCTATGCGACGGATGCCGTATACTTCCATCTGCCTGCCTACTTTTTCCCACTGTAAAGAGAGCTGATTCCTCCAAGCGCCCTGATCGGATCGCAAAGCATATCTGTAAACATCCTCTAAGGAATCTGCCAGCTTAAGAAGAACCTGCAGAAGCCTTTTCACTTCCTGGTCAACACCATTTGGTTTAAGTTTATCCTCTTCGCTTTCCAATATCGAAAAAACCCCTTCTAATTGTTGCGAAAACTTGTACTGTTCTTTGCCCAGTCGTTCGAAAACCTTGCTGAAATTTCCAATGATCTCTTGTAGCTCATTACCGCCGGCATCAATTGGATCCTGTTCCAGATCGATTAAACCATATTCCTTGATCTCTTTGCTGATATCTAACATTACTTTTCTTTTTCTCCTTACTTACTAATAATACTTTTTTATTTCGCCAAAAAACAAATTATCCCTTTTTTATGTAGTTAAAATACTTCAAGGCTGCAAAACACACTAATATTACTGGATTATGAACAAAAATAAAAAAGCCCGACTTTACCGGGCCATCATTTTTTTACCAAAGTTATCATTCCCGAAGATAGGGATTTAGGTTGATGCGGAATCCCCCTATCTATTATCTCGTAGGCCTTCTTATCAATGGGTTTCCCTGCTAGCTCCGGCGGCGCCAATTCCTAAGGTGTTGATAAACTTTCCGGCCCTCCTTCCGCTACCTTAGCTAACTTCGATACTTTATAATAATCCACTGGTTCCATATCCGGGTCCGGGACGGATAGGACATTCACCGGAAATAATATCATTAGCTTTGAAGTTAAGTTTAGATGCAAAAGATAACGGTTAATATGATGCGATGCAGCAGGAAACGTCCCCATTGCATCCCCAAGAATATTGTTATTTTACAATTAACCTTTTATATATTTTCTTACTTCGTCAAGATTTTCAAAATCAAAAACCCTGTCAAGGATTTTATCCAATGTTGGAGCATCCAACTTGGATATGCCCTGCTTTAAATCCTCCGGTACAAAATCAAATTTCCTTACCAAAAACTTGATTACAGTTCTAGCAAGTGCGTTAGTTTCGCCTTTTTCCATGCCTCTTTCCAGACCTTCTTCCAGTCCTTTTTCCAGTCCTTTTTCCAGCCCTTCTTGCCTAAACAATTCAGCTAAAGTCATCACCTTTTCGCTCCCTTCAGGGTAGACAGTTTCAATTTTCTTTACCAAATCGGTAAAATTATCTATGGTCAAGTCAGACCTCGCGCTAAATATATACCTCATCACTATGTCAAAGTAATCTGACCCCACGCCTTTATCTTTTAATTCCCGCAATAGGTAAAGTGATTTTAAAACAGCATCTAGGTCCTTTTTCATTATATCCCGAAGTACGGTCATTGCTATTTTACTTTCCAGCCGGCCTTTTATTTCTTCATCTGTAAATCTCGAAAGGTCATAAAGTAGGTATGCATAGTCTGGAATAAGTACTTTGATGTCCGGCGGCAGTTCATCGTAACCTGAAATCATTTCACTTAGGGCGGGCTTTATGTTCCAGTTGGCTTGGCCGTGATATACTACTAATGGAATGATTACCGGCAAGCGGCCGGTTGCTTCAATTTGGGCATCCCAAATCCTTACCATATACTTTAACAGTTGGAAAACTGTTTTACGGCTAGGGTAGCTTTTATGTTCAAACAGTAAAGATAACCTTCCTGTTTGTTGATGGTGGCTTTGAAAAGCAGATCGGAAAAATTCTCTTTCAAGTTTTCGTCTATATGGCTGTCTTTCTGCGGTTCCAGGGTATCTAAGTCTATTGTTTCTGCTATCTTCTGCGGTAGGTAGTTATTTAGAAAATCTTTGGCGACGGTTAAACTGCCAAAGGTCTTTTTGAAAAATTTATCGTGTGGATTCTGAACTTTCACGCCATCACCTGCCTACATCATTATATCTTGTAAGTAGGTATTATACCATAAAAACACGACTTCGGAATTAATAATTTACAGATTATTTAAGAGCCCGTTCTTTTCCTTCCTAAAGATATTATATTCGTTTAAATGCCCTGTTAAAATAGGGCATTTATAATTTTTTGACTTCAGTTCTGCCGCCGCGTTAATTTTTACTGTTTCTAAGGTTTAGGAAGTTTTTTAAATTTCTTTTACTAAATGCAAAACCTGTCACCCCTATAAGCTGGCCCTTACTGTCCTTAATCTCCACTATTCCTCATATATTTAAATAACCCTTCTGTTTACTGGGACCAAATCTACAATATCAGCAGCCCCCGTTCATCATAAATGGGCATAGAAAAAGCCCTAAAGCTAAATGCTCTAAGGCTATTATTGTTTAAGTATAAGTGCGTCATTACCTACCAGTTCTTAGGTACTCTGAAAAAGTAGGTTTCGGCAATGCCCTTCTTTTTGCAAGCATGTTTTGCCAGATATTATTCCCTTCTACCTCATCTATATGTTCTGCTTTGAATGCCGCTATTAAAATATCCCCTGTCCCTAGATGCTTTAAATTATATTTTCTTGCATATTTAGCCACGTCTCTAAAATTACTGCTAGCTATTATCCCATTGTAGGCCCTTGCTAAAACAATCACTGCGGCTTCGCCTTTACCTATTACTGTTTCTCCCTTCGGAGGGGAAAATGATAATTCATAATATAAATGATACTCTTCAGTATCCAATAAAATTTCTTTTATAGAAAGTTTATCCCCCTGAGTAAACTGATCTATTTTTCGTTTAAAGTGAGGAATACTTGGATGGCAAAATTCGTCATAGACCTGTTTAGGTAGTACTATTTTCCCTGGAAACAGGTCAAATAAAATATCCTCCCTGCTCACCCACAAAAAAGCAGACAGGCAATCCGTATCAAAGAATAGTTTACTAATCATATTTTTCTTTCTCTTCTGTATCAAAACCGTAAACAATGTCAGCTCTAAAGGCATTCAATAGTAGTTCTTCATATTTACCAGTTGATACAAGTTCCCTTTCTTTTAATTCCTCAACTAGTCTAATATATTTGCCGAAGGTAGCGTATCGCTTGCCCTCTGGTGTAGGTGTGTATAGCGTATCATCATAGCCAAGTTTCCTTGCTGAGACTATGATGCTTGTTTTCATAGTCTCAGCTTTCTCAGGCTTTAAATAACCATCATTTATCAATCTCCAAAGCACAGCCTGCCTACTCATGCCAAAATGTTGTTCTATTCTTACAACGTCTTCTATTTCAAGCTTTTGTTTTTCTTTTCCAAGTTGTTTTCTTATAAAATATGATAGGGCCTCATAAGGTGCTAGAAAATATGATGCAAACATATCTGCTTCTTTTTCCGCAGGAGCTTTATTCATCTCCAGATCTGTAAAGCAAACAATGCTTTTAAAGTTCTCATGAAAATACAAATGATAAAGTTCATGGGCTATTGTAAATCGCTGCCTTCCATATGTGGAAGTGGAGTTAACCCCAATAATTTTATTTTTGCCATCTCTAATACAAATCCCACTTACTCGGCTGCTCATGGGATAAAACACTATAGTTAAATCATCATTGTTATAAATGGGGGAGAATATATCGATTGGGGAGTTAGCAT